>DATBBO010000507.1:0-4865 GCA_036270995.1 Dongiaceae bacterium
TCCGCCAGATCCATGAAGCGCTGGGCCTTGCGATAGCCCTCCGGCCGGGCCATGCCGAAATTGTGCTGGACGCGGGTCGCCGTATCGGCGCCCTTCTCATGGCCCATGACGACGACCGAGCGGCCGCGGAAGCGGCCGAGCCCGCCCAGAATCGCGCGGTCATCGGCGAAGTTGCGGTCGCCGGCGAGCGGCGTCCACTCCTCCACCAGCGCGCCGACATAATCGCCGAAATGCGGCCGGTCCTGATGGCGGGCGACGAGGGTCCTCTGCCAGGCGGTCAGCTTGCCGTAGGTCTGGCGCAGCAGCTTGTCGGCCTTGCCCTGAAGCTTCGCCACCTCATCGGCGATGTTCATGTCGTCGGCATTGGCGAGGTGGCGGAGCTCCTCGATCTTGCCTTCGAGCTCCGCGATGGGCTTCTCGAATTCGAGATAGGTGGGCATCGAGGGCTAGGCTCCTAAGCGGCCCCGCCGATCTGCTCCGCCTTCTTGACCAGCACCTCCGCCTGGCGGATCGATGCGAGGTCGATGAGGCGCCCGTCCAGCGCGACGGCGCCCTTGCCCTCCTTCTGGGCCTGGGCCATGGCGGCGAGGATGCGCTTGGCCTTGTCGACCTCCCTGGCGCTCGGGCTGAAGAGCTCGTTGGCGAGCACCACCTGGGAGGGATGGATCGCCCATTTGCCCTCGCAACCCAGCACGCCGGCGCGGTTGCCCGCGGCGCGGTAGCCATCGGCGTCGGAGAAATCGCCGAAGGGCCCGTCCACCGGGCGCAGGCCGTTGGCGCGGGCCGCCACCACCATGCGGGCGACGGCGTAGTGCCACATATCGCCCCAGTGGCTCGCCCGGTTGCCGTTCGCATCCTTGTCGGTCAGCACGGCATAGTCGGGATTGACCCCGCCGATATTCGTGGTGCGCGCCTTGGTCGAGGCGGCGTAGTCGGCGACACCGAAATGCAGCGATTCGTTGCGCCGGCTGGCGGCGGCGATCTCATGCACGTTCTGCATGCCGAGCGCAGTCTCGATGATCATCTCGAAGCCGATGCGCTTCTTGCGGCCCATCGCGGCCTCGCATTGGGTCACCAGCATGTCGACGGCATAGACATCCGCGGCGGTTCCGACCTTGGGGATCATGATGAGGTCGAGCCGCTCGCCCCCCTGCTCCATCACATCCACCACATCGCGATACATGAAATGCGTGTCGAGGCCGTTAATTCTGACCGAAAGCGTCTTGGTTCCCCAGTCGATGTCGCGCAGTGCCTGGACGACGTTCTTTCGCGCCTGGGGCTTGTCGTCCGGCGCGACCGCGTCCTCGAGGTCGAGGAATACGACATCGGCGGCGGATTTGGCCGCCTTTTCAAAGAGCTGCGGCTGGCTGCCCGGAACCGCCAGCTCGCTTCGGTTGAGGCGGGCCGGGGCTTGCTCGACGATCTTGAAGCTCATGAGGCGGAATCCGTTCCAGGAGGGCTCGGAGGGGTTAGATGGCTCAGGGCGCCGCGGCTGTCAATGTGAAGCTGGCAATGTGAAGCTGGGAGAACGGCGGAGCGGCGAAGGCGGCGGGTGCCACCGCTGGCAGCTTTCACGATTGGAACGCATACTGGGTCGATGGCGAACAAGCGCCGCAAACCGTTGCGCCCAGATTCCACGCGGCAAAAGGCGCCCGCGAGGAGGGCGGCGGCACCTCGCCCGATCGCTGCACGCGCCACGAAGCTTCCACAGGGATCGTCCGCCCGGCTCCGCCGCACCGATATCCTGCATCTCGGGCTGCTCCTGGGCGCGGTGGCGCTCTCCTATCTCCTGCCCTTCGAGCTGCTGCTGCTGTCCTATGCCATCCTGGGCCCGGCCCACTACCTGACCGAGATCTCCTGGCTGCACGACCGGAAGTACTTCCTGCCCCAACGCTGGCTGGCGCTGCTGCTCTGCCTCGTTGCCCTCGGCACGATGTTCATGGCGAGCGACTTCTGGCTCGGTATCCTCGTCTGCTTCACCTTCGCCGCCTGCGCCATCCTGGCGGGGATGGGCACGGGCCCGCGGGCTCTCGCCTTCCTCGCCCTCGCCGCGGGCTCTTTCGCGATTCTCGGTCTCTTCGATATCCCCTTCGGGCTCGCCTGGGTGCTAGTGCCGACCGTGATCCATGTCTCGGTCTTCACCCTGGTCTTCATGACCGTCGGCGCCTTCCGCTCGCGCAGCGCTGCGCAATTCGCGCTGGTCGGAGTCTATCTCGCGGCGATCGCCGCCATTATCCTCATCCCGCCCTCACGAGCCACGGTCATTCCCTCGCTCGCCCGGCTCGGTGGGGAATATTTCGGCGACGTACCGCTCGCCCTCGGTTCGCTGCTGCGCATTCCGAATCTCACCTTCGATACGCGCTTCACCGGGCTCCTTTCCTTCGTCTACACCTATCACTACCTGAACTGGTTCATCAAAGCGGATGTCATCCGCTGGGCCAATGTGCCGCGACCGCGCCTGGTGGCGATCGCTGGGCTCAGCCTCGCCGCCACCGGCCTCTATTTCTACGACTATGCCTATGGCTTTGCGGTATTGCTCCTGCTGAGCTTCCTCCATGTCCTGCTGGAGTTCCCGCTGAACAGCATCAGCATCCGCCAGCTGGGTACGGCCATCGGCGGCGGCTTGGGCGGACCCGCGGCCGCCAGCCGCTGAGCGCGCCAGCGCTTCCTCACGTCATTCCGGCGAAAGCCGGAATCCAGGGGCAAGCGATCGGACTAGGGGCCCTGGATCCCGGCTTTCGCCGGGATGACGGAATGGATGAAGGCTCCGGGAGCCCGACCGCCCCAGTTGGGGGGAAGAAAGCGCGGGAGAGAGGTAGAGCCTCGCTACGACCCCGCCGGCTTGCGGCGGGGGCGGGCGGCGAGGGGGTGGCTCGTCTCGACCAGGCGCGAGAGCCGCTCGCCGGAGACATGGGTATAGATCTGGGTCGTGGCGATATCGGCATGGCCCAGCATCTTCTGCACGCTGCGCAGATCGGCGCCGTGGTCGAGGAGATGGGTGGCGAAGGCGTGGCGCAGCACATGGGGGCTGAGGCGCGCCCGATCGATGCCCGCGGCGGGGGCCAGATCCTTCAGGAGCTGGGCCAGGCGCTGGCGCGTCAGATGGCCCTTGGCGCCGCGGGAGGGGAAAAGCCAAAGCGAGGGCCGGTCCTTCACCAGGAAGAACGGGCGATGCCCGAGATAGGCCGCAAGCGCCGCTGCCACCGGCTCCCCCAGGGGCACCATGCGCTCCTTGCCGCCCTTGCCGCGCAGCACCAGGACCTTCGCTTGGCGCAACATGGAAGCGAGCGGGAGGGAGACGAGCTCGGAGACGCGCAAGCCCGCGCCATAGAGCAGCTCCAGCAGCAGCACCAGCCGGGCCCTCTCGGCACCGGGCGGCAGCGCGCCGGCGGCGGCAAGCAGGGCCTCGATCTCGTCCTCCTCCAGGGTCTTGGGCAGCGGCCGGCCGAGGCGCGGCGAATCGAGGGTCGCCGTCGGGTCATCGCTGCGCCGGCCTTCGGCGGCGAGATATTTGTAGAACTGCCGCAGGGCCGAGAGGCGGCGCGCTTGCGTGCGCGGCGCCATGCCCGCGCCTGTGAGGGAGGCAAGATAGGCGCGAATCTGCGCGACATCGGCGGTCGCGAGCTCGGCGCCCTTGCGGCGGGCGAAGCGGGCGAACTCCACCAGGTCGCGCCTATAGGCCTCGCGCGTGTTGCGCGCGGCATTGCGCTCGGCCAACAGCATCTCGAGGAAGGTCTCGAGGAGCGGATCGGCGGGTGCGGCCGTCTTCGCCGCCACGCGCTTCGCGGAAGGGCGGGACGCGCTCACACGCCCGCGGCGATCGCCGCCTCGATGGCGATGGCGCGGGCCTCGCTGTCGAAGCCGATCTGGCGCAGCCCCGCGATGACGCGTGAGAGCGCCAGCGGATTGCAGCCCGCGGGTCCCTCGGGCCCCATCGCGTAGAGGGAAAGCAGCACCGTCTCGCCGATGCGATGCGCCGCGGCAGCGTCGCTGAGGCTGAACAGCAGCCCTGGGTCCGCGGCGGGGATAGGGGCCTCGGCAGGCGCCTGTGCCTGGCCGATCATGGCCCCGGCTCCGAGGGGCTGACCCAGCCCCTCGAGCACTGCCATCAGACGCTCCGCCGCTTGTTTGCCGGTGACCGCCGGAAAGCGCCAGGCCGGATCCTGGCTCGCCGCTGGGCCGACACCCGCGATCTGGGCATAGACCTCGAGGGCGGCGGCGACCCGGGCGGTATCGCCGCTCCCGCCCTGGATCAGCTCCAGCCAGGCATTCGCCTGCTCGTAGTGACCCGCCACATAGAGCGCGCGGCCGGCATCGCCGGCGAACCAGGCGAGATCGGCACTCGGCGTGATCGGCAGGAGATACGTCATGTTCACCTGCTCGGCGAGCAGATAGGCGCCCTGCTGCTGCGCGCCCGCAAGGGCAGCCTGGAGCAGCTTGGCTCGCCTCTGGGGATCCGCCGTCGCGCCGGTCGCCTGGTAGAGCAGCGCGCGAGCCATCGGACCCGGATCCTTCGCCGCGGCCGCAATGGGATCGCCGAGTGCGCCCGGCGGGAAGGTGACGCTGGTATAGGCTTCCTGCAATTGATCGATGGTGAGGCCGCCGGCCGAAGCGGCCTCCTCGGCTGCGGCGAGGCGGGTCGCCGGATCGAGAGAGCGATCCTGGGCGAGCGCCGCCACCACGCCGGGATTGTGCGACTGTGCCGCGTCGTGCGGAAGCGGCAGCTTGGCGGCGCGCAGCATGGCGAGATCCAGCGGCGTGGGGTCGGGCAGGCTATCCAGCTTCACCTTCTCCCCGCCGAGCGCACTCGCGAGCTTGAAGAAGGCAGCGTCCTTGCCGCCCTGCTCGCCGAGGAGATCGAGGCC
>DATBBO010000508.1:0-2795 GCA_036270995.1 Dongiaceae bacterium
ATCCAGTCCTTCTTCGCCACGGTGGGCTGGAACGTCGTCACCCTGAAATACGGCAAGCTTCTGCGCGTCGCCTTCGCCGAGCCCGGCGGCGAGGCGCTGCAGCGCTGGATCGAGGATTGCCCGAACGATCTCTATTCGGCCCTCACCTTCGAAGGCGGGGCCGGCTTCCGGCGTGAGCTGGAAGCCGGCTATGGCCGCGATCTCGGCATCCAGCGCGTGCTGGCGGCCCATGACGATGCCGGCCTCCACCGGCTTATGACCGATCTCGGCGGCCATGACATGGAGGCGGTGGTCGCGGCCTTTGACGAGGCGGCCAAGACCGATCGGCCCACCTGCTTCGTCGCCTACACGGTCAAGGGCTGGGGCCTGCCCTTCGCCGGGCATAAGGACAATCACGCCGGCCTCATGAACGAGGCCCAGATGGAGGCCCTCCGCGGCTCCCAGGGCATTGCCCCCGGCGAGGAGTGGGAGCCCTTCGCCGGCATGGAGGCTGGCGAAGCCGAGCGCCTGCATAACTTCATCGAGCGCGCCCCCTTCCGCCGGCGTCTTGCGGAGAGGCGCAAGCCCGCGCCGGCGTTGGCCATGCCGCGGCTCTCGCTCCCGGCCGGCGAGACCCTGTCGACCCAGGAGGGCTTCGGCCGGCTGATGCTGGATCTCGCCAAGGCGGGCGGGCCGCTCGCGGAGCGGGTGGTCACCACCTCGCCCGACGTCACCGTCTCGACCAATCTCGGGGGCTGGGTGAATCAGGTCGGGCTCTTCGCGCATACGCCCCATTCCGACGTCTTCCGCGACCGAAAGCTGCTCTCGGCGCAGAAATGGGTGCGCGGCCTCGAGGGGCGCCATATCGAGCTCGGCATCGCCGAGAACAATCTGTTCCTGCTGCTGGCCGCGCTCGGCCTTGCCGAGCCGGTCTTCGGTCAGCGGCTGTTGCCGGTGGGCACGGTCTACGATCCCTTCATCTCCCGCGGGCTCGATGCGCTGAACTATGCCTGCTACCAGGATGCGCGCTTCCTGCTGGTGGCGACCCCCTCGGGCATCACGCTGGCACCGGAGGGCGGCGCGCATCAATCGGTGATCGCGCCGCTCATCGGCCTCGGCCAGCCAGGCCTCACCATGTTCGAGCCCGCCTTCGTCGACGAGCTGGCCGCCATCCTCCGCTGGTCCTTCGCGCATATGCAGGAGGAAGAGGGCGGCTCGGTCTATCTCCGGCTTTCGACGCGGCCGGTCGAGCAGCCCAAGCGTGCGCTCGACGAGGCAGGCGTCACCGCCGGCGCCTATTGGCTGCGCGCGCCGGCGCCGGGATCGGAGATCGCGGTCATCGCGACCGGCGCAGTGCTGCCCGAGGCCATCGAGGCGGTGGCCCGCCTGGGCGAAGCCCATGCCAAGATCGGGCTGCTCGCCGTCACCTCCGCGGACCGGCTCCATGCCGGCTGGCTCGCGGCACCCGGCTCATCGGTCATCGACCGGCTGCTCGCGCCGCTCGCCCGCGATGCGGTGCTGGCGAGCGTGATCGACGGCCATCCCGCGACCCTCTCCTGGCTGGGCGCCGTGCGCGGCCAGCGCATCGCCCCCCTCGGCGTGTCCCGCTTCGGCCAGTCCGGCGACCTCCCGGACCTCTACCGCTACTACGGCCTCGACGCCGAAGCGATCACCACGGCCGTGGAGCGAACTCTCGTCCGGCGGGTGCGATAGAAAGATTTCACCACAGAGGCACAGAGACACAGAGAAGCCACAGAGAAAACGAAAGGGCCGCGAAGCGGCCCCAGGTAACTTTCGCAGAGTCCATCGCGACGAGCTGCGTTCAGCTCAAGTCCCTCAGTGCCTCTGTGTCTCTGTGGTGAGTCTTAGTCCTGGCGTCTCTCCCCTCTAGCTCGCTGTCCAAGGCCCGAATTCGATCCGGTCCGCCAGCGCTCCCAGGAACTCGGCGCCTCTCAGGCCGTCGATCAGGCGATGGTCCACCGAGAAGGTGAGATGGAACCCGCTGGCGACGGCCGGGGCGCCGCCGCGGGCGATGACGCGCTCATGGACGCGGCCGACGGCGAGGATGCTCGACTGGCCGGGATTGATGATGGCTTCGAAATGGTCGATGCCGCTCTTGCCCAGATTGGAGAGCGAGATTGAGGCGGGGCCGGAATCCGCCCCGCTGAGCCGGCCCGTGCGCACGCGCTGCACGGCATCGCGCCGGGATCGCGCGATCTCGCCCAGCGACCTTCCGCCGAGATCGTTCAGGACCGGGATCATCATTCCGCCTTCGACGGAGACGACGAGGCCGATATCGATGCGGCCCGGCGAGAGGCGCTGCGGCCGGCCGGCTTCCTCGACCCAGCGGTCGAGGATCGCGGGCTGGGTGGCGAGCGTATCGGCCAGCGCCTGGAGCAGCAGGTCGGTGACCCCGACCTTGACGCCGGTCTCGCGCTCGATGCCGGGGCCGAGCGCGCGACGTGCCTGGTCGAGGGCCGTCGTCTCGACCCAGCGGTCAAGGGCGAAGGCGGGAATCGTCCGCCGGCTCAAGGCCACCGCCTCGGCGATCCTGAGGCGCATGGGCGAGAGCGCGCCGGGCGCTGTGCTGCCCGGCAGAGGACGCGGCCGCGCGGCCTGTCCCTTGGCGCCGAGCGCCGCCAGCACGTCGCGCTTGCGGATGCGCCCGCCGGGACCCGTGCCCGTCAGCTGCGCGAGCGCGATGCCGGCATGGCCGGCGAGCCGGCGGGCCAGCGGCGAGGCGGGGATCCGCGAAGATGACGCTGCAGGAATCGGCGCCGGTGCCGCCGCCGGTTTCTTCGCCGCCACGACGGGTG
>DATBBO010000509.1:0-12677 GCA_036270995.1 Dongiaceae bacterium
AAGATATTTGGATATCTGACGAGTCCTGCGTTGACAATATTAAAGCCAAAGAAAATACTTATGTGTCATCGCGGCAAAGGCGTGGTAACGGGCAAAAACAACATGTCCGATATTAACGTTCCACTTGAATATGCCAAACTATGCGTTCAAGCAGCCAACGCGATCGCTGTCTTCTCCGTCATCCAGACTCTCGCTTTCGGCTACGCGCTCGGCCGTGAAGGCGAGATCAGAAAGGGTGTGGAAAGAAATCTGCCCCGAGTGAAGATCGCGATCCTCATTGCGACGCTCTTCTATGTGGTGCTTATCACCGGCCTCGGCTTGCTCGAATATGGCCTCATCGGCAGCCAAATCAGTGGCTGGCTGATCGCCGGATTCGCCTTTCTCCCTTGCCTTCTCGTCGTGGGTGTCGGCGGGGCGGCTTATTGCGTCATTACGTTCTTTCGCTGACGAAGCCGTCGCTCCCCCCATGTCGAGCGGCCTTCGCTAATTTTCTGCGGGTCGTCGCCGAAGCCCTCCTCCGTGATCTCTCCGACTTCCAGGGTAAATCCGCTCTATGGCGGGGAGCGGCCTTCGGCCCCACAGGCGGAGCGCGTCCGGTGTCATCGATCGCGGGACGCAGAGGGACAACCGCAGCGGGCGCAGCGGCAAAAATGGAACGTATGTTCCATCCGACCCGCAAACTCGGTTGACTTGGACCGTCACCTCCTGTTGAATTTCATGAAATCCATCGTCCAGGACAGGGGGCGTGATGAAGCGACTGCGGGTGGGGCTGGTCGGCGCGGGGCTTGTGGGGCAGGCCGAGCACGCCTTCTACCTCTGGGAGGAGCGCGAGCGCTTCGCCTTCGTGGCGCTGGCCGACGCCTCGGCGACGGTGCGCGCGGCGGTGGGCGCGCGCTACGGACTCGAATCCCTGCATGAGAATATCGAGGGGCTGCTGACCGCCAAGCTCGACGCGCTGGTGATCGCGGCCCCGGATTCCTTCCATCCGGCGCTCGCCATCGCGGGGCTCGAAGCTGGCCTCCATGTCATGTGCGAGAAGCCGCTGGCGCTCACCGTGGCGGGCTGCGACCGGATCGCGGCGGCCCGGGACCGCGCGGGCAAGGTGCTCCAGGTCGCCTATATGAAGCGCTACGACCCCGCCTATCGCCGGGCGCTGGAGCTGCTGCCGCGCCGGATCGAGGAGGTGAAGCTCATCTCCGTCGAGGTCAACGATCCGGACCAGGATCCCTTCGTCGCCCATCTTCCCATGACGCTGCCGGACGACATCCCCGCGGCGCTGCGCGACCAGACGCGCCGCGAGACGGCGGCCCAGCTCCGCGAGGCGGCCGGCGGCACGCTGGATGAGGCCGGGGCGCGAGCGCTCGGCGGCGGATTCCTCTCGTCCCTGGTCCATGACGTCGCCGTCGTCCACGGCATGCTGGCGCATATGCGCGTGGAGCTGCCTGGCGAGGCCGATCACGGCGTGCTGTTCGATGGCGGTCGCGGCGTCGAGTTCGGTTTCGCTCTGCCGGGGGGCGGGCGGGTCAGGATGGCGCATCTGAACCTTCCCGGCTTGCCCGACTACACGGAGCGGGTGACGGTCTATGGGGCCGATCGCATCGTCGAGCTCACCTTTCCCTCGCCGTATCTCCGCCATCTGCCGACCCGGCTCATGCTGAAGCGCGGCGCGAAGGGCCATGCGCTCGAGCAAACCGATTTCCGCGCCAGCTACGAAGAAGCCTTCCGCGAGGAGCTGCGCGCCTTCCACGCTGCGGCCACCGGCGAGGGGCCGGTCGAGACCCCGATCGAGCAGGCGCGGCGCGACGTCCAGCTCCTGATCTCGGGATTCAAGAAGGCGAGCGCAACAAAGCCAGCTTTTGAAAGGGTGACGGCATGAGGATCGGCGTCTATTCGGATTCCCTGCCCAAGCTCAACCGGCGCCAGCTCTTCGCCTGGTGCGCCGAGCGCGGCATCAGTGACATCGAGCTGGGGGTAGGGGCCTGGGGCCCCTGGCCGCGGCCGCATCTGGACATCGCCACCATCGGCGAGCGGGCGGAGCGCGACCGTCTGGCAGGCGAGCTGCGCGAGCATGGGATCCGGCTCGCTGCGGTCAACGGCGCCGGCAATCTGCTGCATCCCGATCCCGCCAAGCGTAAGGACGCCCAGGCCCGCTTCCGCGCCGCGGTGGAGCTCGCCGTTGCCCTCGGCGTCAAGCGCGTGGTCACCATGAGCGGGTGCCCGGCCGGTGCCGGCGGCGGCGCGCTCAGCATCTTTCCCTGCTGGGCGACCTCGGCTGATGACGAGCGGATCTTCGACTGGCAGATGGAGAACGAGGTCGGCCCTTTCTGGCGCCAGACCAGCGACTGGCTCGCCAAGGAAGCGCCGGAGGTCATGATCTGCCTGGAGATGCATCCCGGCGTCACGGTCTTCAGCGCCGCCGGCTTCCAGGCGCTGGCCCGCCATACCGGGCGCAATATCGGGATCAACATGGACCCGAGCCATTTCTGGTGGCAGGGGGTCGACCCGCTGACGATCATCGAGGCACTGGGCGATCGCATCGGCTGGGCGCATGGCAAGGATACGCTGCTCTATCCCGAGCGCATTCGCCGCCATGGCGTGCTGCATTTCGCCCCACCTTCCGATCCCGCCAAGGCCCCCTGGCATTTCGCGCCGGTGGGCGAGGGCCATGACGATGCTACCTGGACCGCCCTCATCCGGGCGCTGAGAGCCGCCGGCTATGACGATGTGATCTCCATCGAGCATGAGGACCCGCGCTACGACGGGGAGGAGGGAACGACGCGCTCCTTGCAAGGCCTGCGCCGCGCCTTGGCGCCCATCGAGGCGGCCGCGGCGTGACCACGCTGCTCGACGTTGCGAGGCGCGCCGGCGTCTCCAAGTCGACGGTTTCCAATGTGATTCGCGGCGCAGCACTGGTCGCCGAGCCGACGCGTCTCAGGGTCGAGCGCGCCATCGCCGATACCGGCTACCACCCCAATGCCATTGCGCGCGCGCTGAAGGCCCGTACCAGCAAGGCGATCGGCATCGTCGTGCCCGACCTGACCAACCTGTTCTATGCCGGACTCGCGGTGGGCGTGGAGCGTGCCGCCAATGCCTTGGGCTATGCGGTCCTGGCGACCCACACCGAATGCTCGCCCGCGACCGAGGCCGAGACGGGCCGGGCCCTCATCGAGCGCCAGGTCGACGGCGTCGTCATCGGCGGCATGTCGCTGGGGTCCGCTTTGCCGACGGTGCTGCTGGACCGCGGGATTCCTGTGGTCCTGGCCTCCCTGGGGGAGCCCGACGATCTGCGCCTCGGCGCCATCGATCATGACGACGAGGTGGCGATGGAGAAGATCGTCGAGCATCTATACGAGCTCGGCCACCGGCGCGTCGCCTTTGTGGCCCAGGAGTTGCAGGAGCAATCGGGGGAGCGCCGGCGCCTCGCCTTCACCGAAGCGCTCGCTCGCCGGGGCCTTGCGCCCGTCGATATCTATGGCGGCGCCACGGCTGTGGTCGCCCATAACGACATGCTGGCCATCGCCACCATCGACCGGCTGGAGCGCCGGGGGCTCAGGGTCCCCGAGGACGTCTCGGTGACCGGCTATGACGATGTCCCGCTTGCGTCCCATAACCGAATCCAGCTCACCACCGTGCGCTCCGATGCCCTGGAGATGGGCCGGCGTGCCGTCGAGCTGGTGGTGAATGCGGCCCTCGAGGGGCGCCCGGTTGCCCACCGCGAGACACAGAACAACCCACTGGTAATCCGCCGCACCACGGCGCGGGCGCCGAAAGAGAGGCCCGCAGCATGAGCGGTCTGCGCAAGCGGGGCTGCGACGACCCGATCTCGATCGAGGATGAGGATGATCCGCGCTATGATGGCGAGGAGGGAACGGGGCCTTCCCTCGCCGGGCACCGCCGGGCCCTCGGGCAGCAGGGGAGCGGCGTCTAGATGGATGTTCGCTACCAGCAAGTTTCCAAGGCGTTTGGCGCGTTTCAGGCGCTGGCACCCCTCGATCTGCATGTCCCCGACGGGAGTTTTCTCGCGTTCCTCGGGCCCTCGGGATGCGGCAAGACGACGGCGTTGCGCCTGCTGGCCGGGCTCGAGCGGCCGAGCGGCGGGCGCATCTATATCGGCGAGCGCGACGTGACCTTTGCGGCCACCAAGGACCGCGACATCGCCATGGTGTTCCAGAGCTACGCGCTCTACCCGCATCTGAAGGTGGCGGACAACATCGCCTACCCGCTTCGGGTCCGCAAGGTCGCGGTCGCCGAGCGCGCCACGCAGGTGCGCAAGGTTGCGGAGCTCCTGGGGCTCGGAGACTTCCTCGAGCGGCGTCCGGGGCAGCTCTCCGGAGGCCAGCGCCAGCGGGTCGCCCTTGCCCGCGCCATCATCCGGCGCCCGCAGGCCTTCCTGATGGATGAGCCGCTGTCGAACCTGGACGCGCAACTCCGGCTCCAGATGCGCATTGAGATCAAGCGGCTGCAGCGCGAGCTCTCGGCGACGATGCTCTATGTCACCCATGACCAGGTCGAGGCCATGACCATGGCCGACCGCATCGCGGTGATGCATAAGGGGCAGCTCCAGCAGCTGGCGACGCCGGCGGAGCTCTATGCACATCCGGCGAACCTCTTCGTCGCGACCTTCTGCGGCTCGCCGCCGATGAACATCCTCTCGGGCGAGATCACGGATGGTGTCTTCCGGCGGATGGCGGGAAGCTTGCCGCTGCCGACGGTAATCCATTCCGGTCCGGTCAAGCTCGGCTTCCGCCCCGAGCATGCGACACTGGCCGAGCCGACGGCGAGCGGGGCGCTTCCCGGCGAGATCTACGTCGTGGAACCGCTCGGCAACGAGACGCTCGTGACGATCGCCCTCGGCGATGCGCTCGTCAACATCCGTCAACCGGCGGATTTTTCGATGCAAATCGGCAGCCGCTGCGGGGTCCGGCCGGCGGCGCGACACCTGCATTTGTTCGACGACAGGACCGGAGAAGCACTCAAGACCGCGTTTCGACCAGCGTCTGACCAGCCCGGGTTGATTCATTCGACCCAAATCAAACAGGGAGGAGTTCTATGAGCGACAAGATCAAGAACACCGACAAGCTACTCAAACGGCCCCTTCGCCGCCGCGACGTCCTCAAGCGCAGCCTCGCCGGCACGGCCCTCGTGGCCGGCAGCAGCATCTTCGCCCCGCGGATCCTCCGCGCGGCGGGCGGCTCGATCACGATCGGCAGCTTCCAGGACAATGCGATGGTCCCGTTCCGCGACTATTTCGTCAAGGAATTCGCCAGCAAGACGGGCATCACCGTCAATTACAACGAGACGAACTACGACACCTGGTACCAGAACTGCAAGAACGACGGCCTCAACAAGACCGGCGCCTACGACATCTATGTGATGGACGACAATTGGGTGCCGGAGTTCGCAGCCGGCAAGATCGTGCAGAGCCTCGACCAGCTCGGCCTCAAGGCCAATCCGGACATCCTGCCCGCGGGTCTCAACATGGGCATGTGGCCGCCGAAGTCCGGCCCGCGCATGAAGGACTTCGCCGATGCGAAGCCCGAGCTCTATTCGCTGGTCATCATCGACGACGTCGAGATCCTCTACTACAACAAGGACCACTTCCCGACGCCGCCCGTGACCTGGGACGACATCTACGCCGTCGCCAAGACGACCAAGGCGCCGGATATGTACGGCTGGTCGCCCCGCGGCGTGAAGGGCAATCCGATCGTGCAGACCTATCTGCCGCTGCTGAATTCCTATGGCGGCAATTTCGTGAACGACGATTGGACGCCGGGCTTCGCCGGACCGGAAGGCGTGGGCGCGCTCTCCCGCCTGTTCAGCTTCATTCCCTATATGCCCGACGGGGTGGTGGAATACGACACCGATCAAGAGGTGCAGCTCATGCTCGAGGGCAAATGCACGGCGCTGACCGAGTACACCGGTACCGCCCAGCGCGTCGACGATCCCTCGTCCTCCAAGGTCGTGGGCAAGATCTACATGGCCGCGACGCCGAAGCAGGTGAAGTCCGGGCCTGCCATCGGCACCTTCATCGCCAGTGTCTCCGCGGGTGCCAAGAACCCGGAAGGCGCGGTGCAGTTCCTCGAGTGGTTCACCTCGAACGACACCCAGCTCGAATTCGCCCGCAAGTATGGTGGTGCTGCGGTGACGGGCACGGCGCTCAATGATCCGGAGGCCGTGCAGAAGCATCGCTGGCTGCCGGCGATCGCCGATGCCGTGAACAACTCGGTCCAAAAGCCGCGGACGCCGGACGAGCCGAAGATGGAAGACATCCTCGGCACCGCGCTCAACGAGGCGCTCGTGGAGGCCATCGCGGCGAAGGCGAACTACGACGCCATCTCCCAGAAGCATCTTTCGGCAGCGGCCGACCAGATCACGGCCTATCTGAAGCAGCAGGGGGGCTATTTCTAAGCCTTGGCCCTCGCCGTCGACATCGTTGCGGAACGCGAGAGCAGGGGACGGCAGCGGCGCGCCGCCGCCGTCCCCTACCTCTTGCTCCTTCCCGCGGTTCTTGCCCTCTCCGCCGTCTCCCTCTACCCGGCCTTGGACGGAATCAATGCGAGCCTGCACCGGTTCCGTTACGGGCTCGATAAGGGCTTCGCGGGCCTGGACAACTATGTCGTCGTCTTTGCCGACTCTGTCTTCTGGCAGGCGATCGCGACCACGGCGATGTTCGTCGTCATCGTCGTCGCGATCGAAACTCTGCTCGGCCTTCTGCTGGCGCTGCTCGTGGCGCGCGAGCTCTATTTCGCCGGCCCGATCCGGGTCATGCTGATCCTGCCGATGACGATCGCGCCCGTCGTCGTCGGCGTCATCTGGCGCCTGCTCTATGCCTCGGATATCGGCATCGTCGATCCCCTCTTCCAGGCGCTGGGGATAGGCGCGCCGCATGTGCTCGCCCATCCTACCAGTGCCTTTCTCGGCCTGGTCGCAGTCGATGTCTGGGAATGGACGCCGCTGCTCTTCCTCATCATCCTCGCCGGCCTGCAATCCATGCCGCAGGATCCGATCGAGGCGGCCCGGGTCGACGGGGCCAGCCGCCTGCAGATATTCTTCCACCACACCTTGCCGCTTCTCCGTCCCGTCCTCCTCGTCGCGGTCGTGCTGCGGACGATCGATGCGGTCGGAACCTTCGACCAGATCTTCGTGCTGACCAAGGGCGGCCCGGGAACCGCGACCCAACTGATCTCGATCTATGCCTACAACACGGCCTTTCTGTTCAACCAGTACGGAAGGGCCATGGCGATGCTGATCGGCGTCCTCGCCTTCCTGATCGTCCTGATGACGGTGGCCGTACGGTTGATGGGGCGCACTTCGGAGAAGATCGAGTGACCCCCCGCGAACGGCTCGGCCAAGTCCTCATCTACCTCGCCCTTGCGGTGGCGATCCTGCTCGCGCTCTTCCCCTTCTGGTGGATGGTCGATACCTCGCTGAAGCGGCCGGTCGACATCTTTTCGGGCGTGGCACTCTGGCCGCAGCAGATCACGCTCGACAACTACCGCCGTCTCATAACGGACTATCACTTCGGCTATTTTCTCCTGAACAGCCTGATCGTCGTGGCCGCGGCGGTCACGGTGAGCCTCGTCCTGGGCACGCTCGCCGCCTATGCGCTGGCCCGGTTTCAGCTGCGCTTCGGCGTCCGCAAGATGGCGCTCTATCTGGTCCTCTTCGTCAGGATGCTCCCTGGCATCATGCTCTGCGTCCCGCTCTATATCGTGCTGGCGCAATGGGGCCTCCTGAACACGCGCCTCGGCCTGATCCTGATCTATGCCGGCCTCAACACGAGCTTCGTCGTCTGGATGATGCAGAGCTTCCTCGAGGAGATCCCGCGCGACATCGAGGAGGCGGCCATGGTCGACGGGGACTCCCGGCTCGCGGCACTCTGGCGCATCGTGATGCCTCTGGCGGCGCCCGGTCTGATCGCCACGGCGATCTTCAGCGTGATCACCACCTATAACGACTTCATCATCGCGCTCACACTGACCTCGACGCCAGCCGCGCAGACCATCCCGGTCGGCGTCTCGACCCTGATCGGCAAGATCGAGATCCAATGGGGTCCGATGGCTGCCGCGGGCGTCGTCGGCGCCCTGCCGATCGTGATCTTTGCCCTCGTCGTCCAGCGCAATTTCGTGCGCGGGCTGACGCTGGGCGCGGTGAAATGAGCCTGGCGCTGCGGGAGCGCGCTGGCGCGTGACCATGGTCCGCGCCGCCGTCACCGAGAGGCCGGGCCGGGCACGAGACCCCGATACCAATAATGTTATATTTTGACGTCGGTCTCAATTTACGGGGCCTTAATATTATCCCGTGTTAAATCTTCCGGCTGCGTCGTCGTGCAGCTGGGTACCACAAGAAATCTCGGGGAGGCGGCAATGGCGGAAAATCTGCAGCAGTATTGCTTTTGCCTGACGGCGGCACAATTGCCGGCCGAAGATCGCGCGAAGCTTGCACAGCGCAGGGCCGCACTGCTGAAGAATGCCAGCTGGCAGACGGGCGATCAGATCACCATTCGCTTCCTCGAGGGCGATCCGGGGCTTCAGACGCGGGTCCGCAATGTCGCCTCCGAGTGGATGAAGGTCGCCAATCTGAACCTCGTTTTCACAGACCAGGCGCCGACCGACATCCGCATCGCCTTCCAGCAGGGTAACGGCTCCTGGTCCTATATCGGTACGACATGCCGGCAGATTGCCGAGCCGCAGCCGACGATGAATTACGGCTGGCTGACGCCGGCCTCGGCCGAGCAGGAAGTGCGCCGCGTGGTGCTGCACGAGTTCGGCCATGCCATAGGGCTGATTCATGAGCATCAGAATCCGCAGCATGCCATCAATTGGAACAAGCCCGCTGTCATCCATGATCTGTCGGGGCCGCCGAACAATTGGGACGAGGCGACCATCGACACGAACATGTTCAAGTTTTATCAGCCCGGCGAGGTCGACGCGACCGATGTCGATCCGGTCTCGATCATGATGTACCCCATTCCCAAGTCGTGGACGACCGACGGGTTCTCCGCCGGGCTCAATGGGGAGATTTCGGACATGGACAAGAGCAAGGTCCGAAGTCACTACCCGCGCTGAATTCCGATGCCGCCGGACCACTACGCCGTCGTCATCGGCATCTCCAGCTATCCGAAGCTGGGCGACCCGCCGCCGGCCGATCTGAAGGGGCCGGGAGTCGACGCGGATTCCGTGGTCACATGGCTGACCGGCCCCGGCGGCGTGCCGCCCAAGAACATCAGCCTGATCCGCTCCTCGGACTGCAATTCACCGCCCGATGCGGCGCCGACGCGCGACGATATTCACGAGAAGACCTTCCTCTGGCTGGATAAGCTCGCGGAGGCGAATCAGGCGGCGACCGGTCGGCGCGCGGTCGGGGCGCGCCTCTATGTCTATGTGTCCGGTCATGGGTTCTCGCCGCGCTTCAACCAGGGCTGCCTCCTGGCGGGCAATGCCGCGGAGCGCCAGTACAGCGCCAATGTCTTTCCCTCCGCCTGGATCGACTGGCTTCAGGACGCGGGCTATTTCCGCGAGTTCGTGCTTCTGATGGATTGCTGCATGGACCGCCAGGTCCTGACCCAGCCCACGCCGCCGCCGCTCGATCCCATCGGCACCAATACCGCGCCGGGGCCGAGCTTCGTCGCCTTTGCCGCCAGCCGGCCGCTGAAGGCGGTAGAAAAGCAGATCCCGGAAGATGGGCAGAACTGGCACGGCATCTTCACCTGGAACCTGCTCCAGGGGCTGCGCGGCGCGGCACGGAATTCCCGCGGCAATGTGACCGGCGCGTCTCTGGCCAATTGGCTGCGCCAGGCCCAACTCGGCTGGCTCGACGATGCGGATCGGCGGAGCCCGGATATCTCCAAGGAGCCCGCGATCCTCGACGAGGATGAGAGCCTGATCCTGGCCCGCAACGTGCCGCCACTTCAGTTCGACGTCGTGCTCCGATTCCCGGCCACGGTGCCTCCCGGCGTCCCCGCGCGGCTCTGGTCCGGTACGCCGCCGGTGCCCGGTGCCGACTTCCTCGTCGACCCGAACGGCGTGAAGCTGAAGCTTCAGCCCGGCTTCTATCTCGCGGAAGTCAAGGCGGGTGGACTGCGGCACGGATTCACGGTGACGCGATCCGGGGACATCACGCTCAGCGAGCAGGGGCCCGGCCCGCTGCAGACGGCTGAAAGCTTCACCCTCACGGTCAACCCCAATGACGCGACCGCCGAGATCCGGGTGATGGGCGGCGACTTCAGCGTCGAGGAAAGCAGCAATGGAAGCCTGAGCGCGAAGTTGCCTGCCGGTCTCTACCAGATCCGAATCCGCATCGGCCGCCAGATCGTCGAGAAGGTGATCCTGCTCGACTCCGATTGGCCGACACCCGCGGGCGGCCCGGCTCAGGCATTGCCGGCGCTGCCGACAATCTCGTCCGCAGCCCCCCTCCCGGAGTCGCGTGCCACCCATGAGTATCAGCAGGCGGCGGCCAGGGACGGCATCGCGCGGATCGACATCTCGGCGGGCAATGGCGCGCAGCTCATGGTGATGGCCCGCAGCTTCAGCCCGTCGGGCGGGGCTGCCGTCGGCATGCATCCCTGGGACGGCGTCAAGGTCTTCGATACGGCCGGCCACCTGCTGGGCGATATGACCGTGGCCGGGGACCACCGCGGAAATCCCGGCGAGGATCCGGTCGGCGTCTGCAGCTTCGCGCTCGATCCCGGCAGCTACATCCTGCGCCACTGCCCGGGCGTGGCAGGAGCCGAGGTGGCGCTAAGCCTGGTGCTGCCGCCCGGCGGATGGCGCCTGGAGGTCTATCTGCTGCGCTATGTCGGCAGCTCGACCGTGGAGGCGGCGAAGGCCCGGATATCGGTGATCATGCATCCCATGGCCGCGCCCTGGGCCAGCGGCGAGGATATCCTGGCCGAGAAGGCGCGGGTCGCGCTCGCCGACGAGAATCCGATCCTCAACGCCGAGCTCGCGGAGGTGCTGTTTCGCAAGACCGACAATCCCCTGGCGGGCATCATTGGCGGGCATCTCCTGCTGGTCGGAAACGCGAGGGACCCGCAGGTCCGGATCGATGATCTGAACGAGATCGTGAAGAATCTGCGCGGCCTCCTCGGGCCCGATCATCCGGATGTCGAGGCCTTGTCGCTCGCCTGTCCCGACACGAGCCTGCGCCGGACGCAGCCGGTCCTGGCGCCGCCGATGTTCGAGCGAAGCTGGCGGCTGCTGGTGAAGGAGAGCCAGCGCAATCCGGTGATCCTGCCGCTGGCCCTGTGGCAGCAGGTCCATGCTGCCATCGTCGCGCCGCCCTTCCTGATCTGGTCGGCGGACGACGCTGTGCAGAAGGATTTTCGCAAGGCACTGGCGGAAGCGGCGTTCGGAGCACCGACGGCGGATGCAACCGCGGCACCAGCGGGCGCCGCGGCGCCGGCAGCGGCGATGGCGATGCCGGCCGCTGCGATGGCAGCGCCAGGGGGCGTGGAGACGTTGCGTGCGCCGGCAACGGCGGCAGAGCCCCCGCCGCCGCGCGCGAATTTGGCAGCATCCTTGGGGCTGCCTCCGGTCGCGATGGCGGCGCTGGCGCGGGAATTCGCCGCGGGTAGCTGAGACGGCCGTGCAGGGTCATGGGGGATGGAGATGCGGTCGGGATGGACTGCGCTTTGGGTCGCTGCTCGTATCCTTCCAGCGCTTCGCGCGGTCCGGCGGGGAGGTCGTGGAGCGCGCACCCCAGAGCCTGGGGGCGCTGCCGGTCGGTCAGGGCAAAGGATCCTTGCTGCTGCCGCTCGCCGAGGCCGAGGGCTTCTGGATCGGGGTGATGCTGGCAGCATCCGAGCCGACCCGCGTCAGGCTCGCGGCGCAGCGCCGCGACGGAAGGCAGAGCCGCCTCGTCGATCTCGTCGGGCCGCAGACGGCCGTGATCTCCGGCATGATCCGTACGGATGGGCGCTTCGATATCTTCTCCCGGCACTCTCTGGCGGCTCTGGACATCGCCGTCGAGGACAGCGGAGCACGGGTGGAGGTGGTGGAGCCCGCTGTCTATGCCCAGCTCACGGGACAGCCGGCACCCGATCCGCTCGATCCGGCGGCTGGCTTTGCCGGCTGGCGCCTCCCCTAGCATTGCTGGAGAAGCTTGGCGCAGCCGCTCTTCTCATTTTTTTCGCGACCCCTGCCATGGCAGCGACGCCGCCGATCCTCTCGGGCCAGACGAGCTTCTCCTTCGCGGATTGCAGCAATGCCGGCATTCTCCTCCGCTTTACCGCCGATCCGGCACCGCTGAGCCTTCGTTCCGGCGACATTGTTTTGATTCAGTCCGCTGCCGGGGTCCCCGGCATGCCGGTCGACTGGACGATCCTCTGGGACGCACCGACGCTCTCGGATCCGGCGATCCATGAGTATCAGTCGATCGGGAGCGTGAAGAACGGCTGTCCCCCACCCGGCCGCTACAAGGTGCCGCTCACGCTCTACCAGCCTTCGGGAGATCAGGTGAACAAGACGACGTTCGAGATCACCGTCGAACGGACCGTCGAGCCAGTCCTCGATCTGCCCGCCACGGCGGCGCTGACGCTCGAGATCTGGCCCCTCGGCGCTGGCAGGATGGGCGCCTTGCCGGGGCTCAGCCTCGGCGAGTTGTCGGGTGGTGCCGATCTGGGCCAGGTCTTCGCCACCAGCGCCTCCCTCAAGAATGCCGCGGGGGATCTCACCGAT
>DATBBO010000510.1:0-3724 GCA_036270995.1 Dongiaceae bacterium
CACCATGACCGCTGCCTTCATCGGCGTGGTCATGGCGGTGGGACTCGACATCACCCAGCTCGACCCGCGCGGCATCGCCGCCGCCCTCACCGCCGCGGCCGGTCTCGTCCTGGTGATCACACTGGGCGGCATCTGGATGCAGCGCCACGACCCGCTGACGATCTATTTCTACGCCAGCCTGGTGATGCTCCTGCCGGTCGGCCTCTATCTGATCTGGTCCGGCCAGTTCCATTTGCCGCCGACTCGCCTCGGGCTGCTCGGGGTGATGGGCGCTACCCTCGGCTACCTCACCGGCAACCTGCTTTGGGCGCTCTCCATGCGGCTCGTGGCGCCGATTCGCATGGCGGTCATCCTCAATCTGGAGACGCCCCTCACCATTGCCCTGGGTGCGGCGGTGCTGGGCGAGAGGCTCGGGGCCTGGCAGCTCGCGGGTGCCGGCCTCGTCATCGCAGCGATTATGGCCTTGACCCTGCTCGGCCGGCGGTCTAGCTAGGGCTAGACCCTAACTCCATACTATATATAGTAGCTCTTTCGCCGGTATGTTGCATCGCAGCACAATATATTGCGAGACCATGGCAAAATGGCGGCAGTTTTTTGTTGAACCCCACCACGCATTGATGCAAACTCTCCCTCTTGTGGGCGACGCTAGTTAGAGTACAATAACTAGCGTCGCCTTAAGCGCCTAAGGACCCAAGTTAAAGTAATTTCTCGGGTTTTCCGGCGGCAGGGCCGAGTTGGACGTCAGCGGGGGATAACATGCGTATCGAACGTCGCTACACGGAAGCCGGAAAATCGCCTTACGCGGGAATCGAGTTCCGCACCACGACCTCGGAGATCCGCAATCCGGACGGATCGCTGGTCTTCCAGCTCAAGGATATCGAGGTCCCGGCGGACTGGTCCCAGGTGGCCTGCGACGTGCTGGCCCAGAAATATTTCCGCAAGGCGGGCATCCCCCAGCGCCTGAAGCCCGTGCCCGAGGCGGACATGCCCACATGGCTCTGCCGCCACGCCCCGGACGAGGCCGCGCTCGCGGCCCTCGATCCCACCCAGCGCAGCGGCGGCGAATCCAAGGCCACCCAGGTCTTCGACCGGCTGGCGGGGACCTGGACCTATTGGGGCTGGAAGGGCGGCTATTTCGACGCCGAGGCCGATGCCCGCAGCTTCTACGACGAGATGCGCTACATGATGGCGCGCCAGATGGGCGCGCCCAACTCGCCGCAATGGTTCAATACCGGGCTCCATTGGGCTTATGGCATCGACGGGCCCGCCCAGGGCCACTACTACGTCGACTACCGCAGCGGCAAGCTCGTCGCCTCCGATTCGGCCTATGAGCATCCCCAGCCCCATGCCTGCTTCATCCAGTCCGTCGCCGACGACCTGGTGAACGAGGGCGGCATCATGGATCTCTGGGTCCGCGAGGCGCGGCTGTTTAAATACGGCTCGGGCACCGGCTCCAACTTCTCGAAGCTCCGGGGCGAGAACGAGCGCCTCTCGGGCGGCGGACGCTCCTCGGGCCTGATGAGCTTCCTCAAGATTGGCGACCGGGCGGCCGGCGCCATCAAGTCGGGGGGCACGACGCGGCGCGCGGCCAAGATGGTGACGGTCGATCTCGATCACCCGGATATCGAGGCCTATATCGACTGGAAGGTGGTCGAGGAGCAGAAAGTGGCGGCGCTGGTGGCCGGCTCGCGTCTGGCCCAGCGGCATCTCAACGCCGTCATCCAGGCCTGCGCCGCCGAGACCGGCGAGGGCCGTCTCGATCCCAAGCAGAACAAGCTGCTGCGCAAGGCGATCCGCGCCGCCCGCGAAGCCCATATCCCGGAGAACTATATCCGCCGGGTGATCCAGTTCGCCGAGCAGGGATATGAGCGGATCGACTTCCGCACCTATGACACGGATTGGGATTCCGAGGCCTATCTCACCGTCTCGGGCCAGAACTCCAACAACTCCGTGCGCATCTCCAACGACTTCATCCGTCAGGTGAAGGCCGATGGTGAGTGGAAGCTCTACCGACGCACCGACGGCAAGGTCGCCAAGACCCTACCGGCCCGCGAACTCTGGGAGAAGATCAGCGCCGCCGCCTGGGCTTGTGCCGATCCCGGGGTGCAATACGACACCACCATCAACGAGTGGCATACCTGCCCGGCCAGCGGGCGGATCAACGCCTCCAATCCCTGCTCCGAATACATGTTCCTGGACGATACGGCCTGCAACCTGGCGTCCTTGAATCTGATGACCTTCCGCCAGGAAAATGGTGGCTTCGACGTCGCGAGCTATGAGCATGCGGTCCGGCTCTGGACGGTGGTGCTCGAGGTCTCGGTTCTGATGGCCCAGTTCCCCTCGCGCGAGATCGCCGAGCTTTCCTACGAGTTCCGCACGCTGGGGCTGGGCTATGCCAATATCGGCGGGCTGCTGATGACGCTGGGCCTCGGATATGACAGCGCGGCGGGCCGCGCCTTCACCGGGGCTCTCACCGCCATTATGACGGGTATCGCCTATGCCACCTCGGCCGAGATGGCGGGCGAGCTAGGCACCTTCCCGGGCTATGGCAAGAACCGCGAGGCCATGCTCAGGGTGATCCGCAACCACCGCCGAGCCGCCCATGGCTTCACCGAGGGCTATGAGGGGCTCTCGACCCTTCCGGTCGCCCTCGATGCCGCCAACTGCCCGGAGCCAGCCCTGGTCGCGGCTGCCAAGCGGGCCTGGGACCGGGCGCTATCCCTCGGCGAGCAGCATGGCTATCGCAACGCCCAGGCGACGGTCGTCGCCCCCACCGGGACCATCGGCCTGGTCATGGATTGCGACACCACGGGGATCGAGCCGGACTTCGCCCTGGTCAAGTTCAAGAAGCTCGCCGGCGGCGGCTATTTCAAGATCATCAACCGCATGGTGCCGCTCGCCCTCCAGACCCTGGGCTACAGCCAGGCGGAGATCGAGGACATCATCCGCTACGCCGTCGGCCATGGCACGCTGGATGCGGCCCCCGGCGTCAACCATGCGGCGCTCAGGGCCAAGGGCTTCACGCCGCTCGCCCTGCAGAGCCTCGAGGGGGCGCTGGCCACGGCCTTCGACATCCGCTTCGCCTTCAACCGCTACACCCTGGGCGAGGAGTTCTGCACCCGAGCGCTCGGCTTCACGACGGCCCAGCTCGACGATGTCGGCTTCGACATGCTGACGGCGCTTGGCTTCGGCAAGGCGGAGATCGAGGCGGCCAATACCCATTGCTGCGGCGCCATGACCATCGAGGGCGCCCCTCATCTGAAGCCGGAGCATCTGCCGATCTTCGACTGCGCCAACCCCTGCGGGCGGATGGGCAAGCGCTTCCTGTCGGCGGACAGCCATATCCGCATGATGGCGGCGGCCCAGCCCTTCATCTCCGGGGCCATCTCCAAGACCATCAACATGCCCAATGCGGCCAGCGTCGATGACTGCAAGAACGCCTATATGCTGTCCTGGGAGCTGGGCCTGAAGGCCAATGCCCTCTACCGGGACGGATCGAAGCTCTCCCAGCCGCTTTCGGCCGCGGTGCTGGGAGACGACGCCGAGGAGATCGAGGAGATCGTCGAGGCCCCGGCCGCAGCGCGCGCCCCGATCGTGGCCGAGCGCATCGTGGAGCGCATCATCGAGCGTGTGGTGGTGAACGCCGGTCGCCGGCGCCTGCCCAACCGCCGCAAGGGCTATACCCAGAAGGCCATCGTCGGCGACCACAAGGTCTATCTCAGGA
>DATBBO010000511.1:0-2458 GCA_036270995.1 Dongiaceae bacterium
AACGACCTGAAGGGCATCGCCGAGAAGGTCCATATGGCCAAGGTCCAGGAACAGTTCGACCGGGTCCGCAAGGAGCAGGAGGAGCAGCGGGCAATCCATGAGGCCTTCATGTCCCGGGATGTCCATCCCCAGGTCATGGACCGGCTCAATACCGCGATCAAGCGCGCGGCCGAGCAGGGTCTGCACGAGGTCCAGGTGATGACCTTCCCCGCCAGCTTCTGCAACGACCAGGGCCGGCGCATCAACAATGCCGAGCATGACTGGCCGAATTCCCTGGAGGGATTTGCCAAAAAGGCCCATGAATTCTTCGAGGCGGAGCTGAAGCCGCTGGGATTCAAAACCCGGGCGCAGGTTCTGAACTATCCGGACGGACGTCTGGGCGACATCGGCATCTTCCTCGCCTGGTAGCGGGGCTGCCGGCAGGGAGGGACATTCGATGGCAGCGAAGAAGGAAGCAAAAGGCAAAGCGAAGAAGGCGCCGCCGCCGGCAGGATCCGGCGCGAAGCTCAAGCGCAAGGAGTATGAGAAGGAGCTGCGCCGCCTGCAGACCGAGCTCTGCCTGGTGCAGGACTGGGTCAAGGCGACCGGGCAGCGGATCGTCATCGTCTTCGAGGGGCGCGATGCCGCCGGCAAGGGCGGCACGATCCGCGCGATCACGGAACGCTGCAGCCCGCGCGTGTTCCGCATCGTGGCGCTGCCCGCGCCCTCGGACCGCGAGAAGTCGCAGCTCTATATCCAGCGCTATCTGCCGCATTTTCCGGCGGCGGGCGAGGTCATCATCTTCGACCGCAGCTATTACAATCGCGCCGGCGTCGAGCATGTCCTGGGCTTCTGCACCGACGAGCAGCATCGCGAGTTCCTGAATCTCTGCCCGAACTTCGAGAAGATCATGGTCGGGAACGGCATTCGCCTGATCAAATACTGGCTCGAAGTGAACGAGAAGGAGCAGGAGCGCCGTTTCGAGGCGCGGATCGAGGATCCCCTCAGGCAGTGGAAGCTGAGCCCGACCGATCTCGAATCACGCCGGCGCTGGTACGACTACTCCCGCGCCCGCGATCAGATGCTGGATGCGACCGATACGCCCTGGGCGCCCTGGCATATCGTGCGCTCCGATTCGAAGAAGCATGCCCGGCTCAACTGCGTTCGCCATCTCCTGAGCCTGCTGCCCTACGAGAAGGTCGACAGACCGAAGGTGAAGATGCCGAAACGCTCGGACAAGCATGCCTATGACGATCTCGCCACGATGAAGGACCGGCGCTGGATCACGGAACACTACAAGCCTTAGCCTCGCGCGCCCGGCTGGTCAGCCCCAGCTCAGGAACAGTCCGGCATCGCCAGGCATGCCGTCGGGGAAATCGAGGATTCTGGCGGTCAGGCCGAAGCCCAGAGGTCGAAGATCCTGCTTCCAGCGCAGATAGAGCTCCGCCGCCTCGCCCCGCAGGCTTGCCGGCCAGTCGGCCTCCGCGGCATTGATCGCGCGGCCGTTGTCGGTGCAGAGCTCAGAGGGAAAGCGCAGCAGCAGATATTCCCGCGCCCCATGCTCGGCAGCCTCGCGCGCAAGATGGATCAGGCGCTGCCAGGAATCGTCGGCGATATGATGGTCGATCAGGTCCTTCGTCCGGGCGCGGCGCTCCTTCGCCTCGGCTTGGCGTGCCTCATCCGCCTGTCGCTGGCGCAGATGCTCGTAATCGCTCACCAGGTGGCGGAAATCCTCGGCGCCGGCGCCGCGCGCAGCCGGCTGCGATGGCGGCGTCGCGGGTGTGGAGGGCGCGCGAAGCGGCGCCAGATCGGCTGATGCCCGCCCCGGCTCCCGAGGCGCCGGCACCAGGGCCCGGAGCAGATCGGCCCGGCTGACAATGCCCACCATGCGGCCCTCGCGCAGCACGGGGACGCGCTTGATGCGATGACTGGCGAGGAGTGCCGCGGTATCTGCCGCCTCGCTGTTCTCCTCCACGGTGACGAGCGGTGCCGACATGAGATCGCGGGCCGTCGTCTCCTTGCCGCCCAGGCCCGCGACATACTCCTCGCTCAGCTGCTCGCCTTCCGCCAGCATGGCGAGCCACCAGTCGCGCCGCTGCTTGCGCTCGGGCTCGCCACGGCCGAGGAGATCACCTTCGCTTACCATGCCCATTGGAGATCCCGCGCGATCGACCACGGGCACCGCGCTGATGCCGCGGCTGAGCAGCAGCCGGGCGATCTCCTTGGGCGTTGCCTCCGGCGGCACCGAGGCGACATCCCTCGTCATGAGTTCGCGGGCGCGCATAGCAGCTTCACTCCATGGCTGAGACGGACCAAGCTAGCGCCGGCAGACTGGCGTAGCCATAGTCCATCGAGAGGCCGATTGCCGCATCTGGCGGTCCGGCCCGTGGCAGACTAGATAGGTCCGGAGGGATCCATGACAACAACGCCGGTCAAGACCCTGGGCTTCTGCGGCAGCCTGCGCAAAGCCTCCTACAAC
>DATBBO010000512.1:0-16670 GCA_036270995.1 Dongiaceae bacterium
GTAGTGCTGGCGCTCCAGCAATGGCGCGAGCCGCTCGGGAGCCTGGGAGGCAGTCGCGACCTCATGGAGCCGCTTGGCGATGGCCGGCGATTGCGCCGCTAGCAGGGCGAGCGCCGTCTGCATATCCGTCGCCCGCTTGCAAACCGCGGCGTTCGCCGCCGGTAACTCCTCGAAATCCTTGGCCAGGCGGCGGAGCGCGGCCAGATCCGGCTCCTCCGCCCCGACCACGCTCTCCGGCAACGGGGTGCGGATGATCTCGCCATAGTCCTGGGGGCGCAGCGGGAAGCGGTTGTCGAAATACCAGATGTCGAAGCGGCCCTCCGCCTGATCGAACCTGACGGTCAGCTCGCCCCGGGCCATGACCTCGTCCGGGGAATCGCCCAGCAGCGGCACCAAGATCCTTCCCGTGAGCTCCGGCCAGGGCGGCACCCAGTCGACATCGAAGATCTCCGCTGCCGGCGAGCCGGGCCCACATTCGAGAAGCTCCAGCCACCAGCGATTGCGCGACCCGCCGATACCCATGTGATTGGGCACGAAGTCGAGGATGAGGCCGAGGCCGAGCTCGCGCAGGCGCTTCGAGAACTTTTCGAATCCCTCCGCCCCGCCGAGATCGGGATTGATCCGCTCATAGCTCGTCCCGTCATAGCCATGGCCGCTGCCCGGCTGCGCCTCCAGGATCGGCGAGAGATAGACATGGCTGATGCCGAGCTCGGCGAGATAGGGGAGCTGGGCCATCGCCGCCTCGAAGCCGAAATCGGAGGTCAGCTGGAGGCGGTATGTTGCTCGCAACCCCGGCGGGCCAGAGGGCTCCGCCTGCTTTCTCGCGGGCATCGGCTCGCGCTCGGCTTCCACCGCCGCCAGGAGGCTCGCGACGACAGGATCGGCGAACAGCTCCGCGATCGTGCAGGGCAGCTTGCGGCGCCAATTGGGATGCTCGTCGATGGTGCCGGGCATGTTGATCTGATCGACGGAGCCGGCGAGGTCCTCGAGCTGCAACATGGCAAGGCGCGAGCGGCTGCGGGCCAGAAAGCGATGAACCAGCTCGACCGGCACCTCCTTGCCGGTCGCAGGCAGACCCTCGCGCACCAAGGCGGTGCGAAGCGCCTTCAGCGTGGCGGGACGATGCCTCAGCTCTGCCCGCTCCGCCGCCTTGTCGGGAAACAGGGAGAGTCGGTTCTTGGTCTCGATATCCCGTCCACTCCAGAAGCCCCTGAGCGTCGGAAGGTCATGGGTCGAGACCTGGGCCAGAGCCTCGCGCGGCCAGGAGGGGGGCCGGAGAAACTCCCCTTTGGCGCCGCGCATGAAATACAGCAGGCGATAGGAAAGAATACCGCGCGCGTGCAGTGCTTTGGAAAAGCCCGGCGGCACGGTGCCGAGATCCTCGCCCACCACGAGGCAACGGTTGCGCTGGCTCTCCAGCGCGACGATGCCCAGCATGTCCTGCATCGGATAATAGACATAGACGCCCTCATGAGGACCGCCCGTCCGCGGAATCCAGAACAGGCGCTTCAGCCCCAAAGCGTGGTCGATCCTGAGCGCCCCGGCATGACGCATATTGGCGCGCAGCATCTGGATGAGGGGCTGATAGCCCTCGCCCCGCAGCGCCCGCGGATTGAAGGGCGGCAGCCCCCAGAACTGGCCCTTCATGTTCCACGCATCGGGTGGCGCGCCGACGCTCCAGTCCAGCGCCGCCGCGGACTGGCTTTGCCAGGCATCCGCACCTTCGGGATCGAACCCCACGGCAAGATCGCGATAGACACCGATCGCCATCCCCGCGGTCCGGGCGGCTTCCGCCGCCCCGGCGAGCTGGAGATCCGCCTGCCATTGCTGATACTCGACGAGCTCGATCGCCTCCTCATGCTCTGCCGCGAAGCGGCGGACCGCGGCGGAGTCGGGATGGCGGTAGCCTTCCGGCCAGGAGCGCCAGCCCGGCGCCGCCGGCTTCTCCGCGGCCATATGCGCGCGCAGAACCTCGAAGACGGCGAAGTGGCGCAGCGCCCTTCCGCCCGCGGACTGGAAGGCACGGAAGGCCGCGGCCCGGCCATCGTCTTCGCGGGCCAGATGCCGCTCGCGGAAGTGGCGGTAGAGAAGCGTCACGGCTTGGCGCTTGAGGCGCGTGACGGTGGTGTAGTCCACGAGTCCGGCTTGGCGCGCCTGCAGCCGCGCATCGGCGAAATCGCGCTCGGTCACAAGCGCCCGCGCTGCCTCGCACTCGGCGAAATCCGCCACGGCCTCCAGATCAATATAGAGCGGATTGAGGAAGAGGCGGCTATTGGGCGAGTAGGGGCTCGCACGCTCCGGCTCGTCCGGGAACAACGCGTGAAGCGGGTTGACGCCCACCGCCATGGCACGCGCATTCGCCGCCTGCTTCAGGAGCTCCGAGAGATCGCTGAAATCGCCGACACCCCAATTGCCGGGCGAGCGCAGGGCATAGAGCTGGGCCGCCAGGCCCCAGCCTCGCTTGTCGCCGGCAAGCTCAGGTGGCAGATAGGCATGCGCCGGGGCGACGATCAGGCGGGTCGAAGCCTCGCCGCCGGCCCAGCTCAGGCTCAGATCATGATAACCCAGGGGCAGATCCGCCGGCAGCCGCAGGACGGCGTTCTCGGCGAGAGGCTGCTCGCCCCGGCGATGTTCCCCCGCCTCCGTCCTGATCTCCCAGCGAAGAATCTTTCCGCGACTCTGGCGCTTGAGGCGCAGCCGAATCTGCTGACCCGCGATCGCGACCGCCGCCGGATCGACGATGCGGCCCGATTCCTCGGCATCCAGCTCGGCGAGCAGCCGGCCGGGCACGGCTTGCCCCTCGCCGGGCACCAGGGTCCGCCACAGGGCTTCGATCGTCGCGCGGGGTGCGCCTTTCCGCCTGCCGGTCGGATCGAGATAGCCAGCTTCGATGCCGAGTCGGCGGTTGAGGGCCGCGGCCTCCCTCATGACCGAAGGAACCAGCCGACGAACCAGGGCGGTAGCTCGCCGAGCGCGCCGTCATAAAGGACGACCTGCCTGCTGGTCCAGATCGGCCGTCCCTCGACGGCGCAAGGGTCGCGCCGGCCGGCATCGGCGAGCAGCGCCAGCAGGGTCAGCCGACCGCCGCCGCCGAAGCTCCACTCCACCCTCAGCAGATCGCCTTCGACCTGAAAGGAGGCGGGTGCGTCCGGAGGCCGGCCGAGGCGCGGCGTGATCTCCTGCGCGCGGACCGCCAGCAGGTTGCGGCAATGCTCCAGCCAGACGGCGTGATAGGGGTCCGCCTGCTTCGACCAGTCGATCGTGGAGCGCTCGAGGGTTTCCCTGGCGCAGGGATCGGGGATCGGCTGATCCCCCGCTTTGGGAAAGCCGGGAAAGCGC
Organism: Dongiaceae bacterium; assembly: GCA_036270995.1. Classification (GTDB taxonomy): domain Bacteria; phylum Pseudomonadota; class Alphaproteobacteria; order Dongiales; family Dongiaceae; genus DASXQK01. The sequence goes on from DATBBO010000512.1 coordinate 3,340, forward strand.
TGGAACTCGCGACGCCGTCCCCGGCGCACGGCTTCGCAGAGCGCCTCGTCGAAATCGACGAAGAAGAGAAAAGGCTCGGTCGCGCCATGCTCCTCGCCCATGAACAGCAGGGGGATCGCGGGCGCGAGCAGCAGGATCGCCATCATCGCGCTGAGCGCCTCGGGATCGCTCAACACCGTCAGCCGCTCGCCGAAGCCGCGATTGCCGATCTGGTCATGGTTCTGCAGGAAATCGACGAAGGCCGTGGGCGGCAGATGGGCGCTCGCCTCCCCGCGCGGCTTCTTGCGATGGGCGGAAACCTCGCCCTGATAGGCAAAGCCCTCCGCGAGGCTGCGCCCGAGAAGGGCGATCGGCCGTTCGGCAAAGTCGGCATAGTAGGCGGCGGTCTCGCCGGTCAGCAGCACATGGATGGCATGGTGGAAATCGTCGTTCCACTGGGCATCGAAACGGTCGCCCCGCTCGCCCAGGCCGCCATCCAGCAGGCGCGCGGCATTGTCCTCGTTCTCCAGGATCAGGTGGAGATGGCGCTCGGGCCCCGCCTCGCGTACCGACGCAGCGATCACTTCCAGCACATGGGGCTCCGTCTCGTCCATGATCGCGTGCACGGCATCGAGGCGCAGACCATCGAAGCGGTATTCCTCGATCCAGTGGACCGCGTTGCCGGTGAAGAAATCGCGCACAGGCTGGCGTGAGTAATCGATGGCCGACCCCCAAGGCGTGCGATGACGGTCCGTGAAGGTCTGAGGCGCGTAGCGATGCAGGTAGTTTCCCTCCGGCCCGAAGTGATTGTAGACCACATCGAGGAAGATCATCAGCCCCAGCTCATGGGCCGCATCGACCAGGGCCTTCAGCTCCTCCGGCGTGCCGTAGCGGGCATCGGGCGCATAGGGCAGCACGCCGTCATAACCCCAGTTCCAGGCGCCGGGAAAATCGGCGACTGGCATCAGCTCCACGGCGGTGATACCGAGATCGCGCAAGGCCGGAAGCCGCCTGGCGACGCCGGCGAAGCTCCCCTCCTCCGAGAAGCTGCCGACATGAAGCTCGTAGATTACCGACTCGTGCCAGGGACGCCCGCGCCACTGGGGATGACGCCATTGGTAGGCGGCGGGATCGACGACGACGCTGACGTCGTGCACGTCGCAATCCTGACGACGCGAGGCGGGATCAGGTACGCGCGTTCCGTCGGGAAGCTCGAAGCGATAACGGCTGCCGGCCCGTGCCTCGGCCGTCACGAGTTCGAACCAGCCCTCGCCCTGGCTTGCCATGGGGAGCGAGCGGTCCGCGTCCTCGAGCCGCAGGGAGATCGAGGGGAGTGCCGGGGCCCACAGGCGAAAGCGGATCGCGCCGTCGGGCTCGATCACTGCACCGAAGGCTCTGTCGAGGCGCTCCCCTGTCACGCCCCGGCAGTCTCCGGCAGCTCTTCCAAGCCGGACCCCGCTCCCCGGGTCGCCAGAAGGACAACCAAGACCCGCGCCGGCAGGTCATAGACCTGTCCCGGCGGCAGCGTCCCGTCGCCGGAGAACTCGGGCTCGCCCGTATCCAGCACCCGATGCCATCCGCCGATATTCGGCAGAGACGGCAGGACGAAAGGCACGGTGTCGTGATGGGCATTCATCAAGATCAGAAAGACAGCATCCTTCAGGCTCGCTCCATGGGGATTGCGGTCCCCGCCCGCCTGGCCGTTGAGGCAGACGCCGATGCAGCGGGCGAAATTGTCCTGCCAGCGCTCCGGCGTCATCTCGTGCCCGTCGGGTGCATACCAGGCGATGTCGCCAAGGCCATCGCCCGATTGGTGATGGCCATGAAGGAAGCGGGCCCGTCGCAGCACCGGGTGATGCTTGCGCAGCTCGATGAGCCGGCGGGTGAAGGCGAGATGGGACTGGGGGCCCGGCGCCTCGGCCGCCGCCCAGTCGGTCCAGGCGATCTCGTTGTCCTGGCAATAGGCGTTGTTGTTGCCCTGCTGGGTCCGGCCGACCTCGTCGCCGGAGAGCAGCATGGGCAGGCCCTGGGAGATCAGCGCCGTTGCCGCGAGATTTCGCATCTGGCGCCAGCGCAGCGCCTCGATCGCCGGATCGTCGCTCGGTCCCTCGACTCCGTAGTTGGCGCTGAAGTTCTCCGAATGACCGTCGCGGTTCTCCTCGAGATTGGCCTCGTTGTGCTTCTCGTTGTACGAGACCACGTCGCGCATCGTGAAGCCGTCATGGGCGGCGACGAAGTTGACGCTCGCCCAGGGGCGCCGCCCGCCCTGGTCGAAGAGGTCGGCCGAGCCGGTGATGCGGGCGGCAAGCTCCGGCAGCATGCCTTCGTCACCGCGCCAGTAGCGCCGGATCGTGTCCCGGTAGCGGTCGTTCCACTCCGACCATCCCGGCGGGAAGCTGCCGAGCTGATAGCCGCCGGGACCGATATCCCAGGGCTCGGCAATGAACTTCACGCCCCGGAGCTCCGGCGACTGCTGGATCGCGGCGAAGATCGAGTTGCCAGCATCGAAGCCGCCGGGCCCGCGGCCGAGCGTCGCAGCGAGATCGAAGCGGAAGCCGTCGACATGCATCTCGCGCACCCAGTACTGCAGGCTGTCGAGGACCATCTGCATGACCCGGGGGTGAGTGACGTTCAGCGTGTTGCCCACGCCGGTATCGTTGATGTAGTAGCGCCTCTGATCGGGCAGCAGCCGGTAGTAGGTCGCATTGTCGATGCCCTTAAAGCTGAGCGTCGGCCCCAGATGATTGCCCTCGCCGGTGTGGTTGAACACCACGTCGAGAATCACCTCGATGCCCGCATCATGCAGGCGCGCCACCATGATCTTGACTTCCTCGATGCTGTCTCCCGCTAGATAGCGGGGCTCGGGTGCGAAGAAGCCCAGCGTGTTGTAGCCCCAGTAGTTGCGCAAGCCCTGGGCGACCAGATGCCGGTCGTCATAGAGGGCTTGGATCGGCAGCAGCTCCACCGCCGTGACGCCGAGGCTCTTCAGATAGTCGACGACCGGTGCGCTGGCGAGGCCGGCGAAGGTCCCCTTGAACTGCTCGGCCAGGCCGGGGAAGCGCATGGTGAAACCGCGCAGATGGGCCTCATAAATGATCGATTCCGCCGGCAGGATCGCCGGCCGGCGCCCATCGCCCCAGCTATGGGCGGAATCGACGACCCGGCATTTCGGCATGGCGCGCGCGCTGTCGCGCCGGTCGAAAGAGAGATCCTCGCGCGCCGATTCGATGCGATAGCCGTAGATCACATCGGCTTGCAGCACGCGGCCGGCCAGCGATTTGGCATAGGGATCGAGCAGCAGCTTGTGATGATTGAACCGGTGGCCTGCCTTGGGATCATAGGGGCCATAGACCCGGTAGCCGTAGAGCGTGCCCGGCGCGGCATCGGCGAGATAGCCATGCCAGACCTGGTCCGTGTATTCCGGCAGCGGGATGCGCTTCAGCTCGCGGCGTCCCGCCGGATCGAACAGGCAAAGCTCGACCTTCTCGGCATGGGCCGAGAACAGGGCGAAATTGACGCCCTTGCCGTCCCAGGTCGCCCCCAGCGGATAAGGCAGCCCCGGCAGAATCCGCTGCCGCACCACGCCGTTCATGGCCTCCCCCATGCGAGCCAAGTCCCCGGCTTCCGGGATTAAGCCGGAATCCATTCGAAGATCAACGTCGCCAGCGGCGGGAGAGTCAACTCGATGGCGTGGGCGCGGCCATGGGAATGGCCGGTGGTCGCCCGCACCTCGCCGGCATTGCCGAGGTCGCTGCCGCCATAGAAAGCGGAATCGGTGTTGACCCGCTCGATGTAACGCCCCGCCCCCGGCACGCCGATGCGGTAGCCCCGCCGGACCATGGGCGTGAAATTGCTGACCACAACGGCCTGGCGTCCGGCGCCACGGCGGATGAAGGCGAAAACCGAGTTGTCGGCATCGCCGGGCTCGATCCACTCGAAGCCGCGCGGCTCGCAATCGCCCTCATGGAGCGCGGGCAGGTCCCGGTAGGCCCGGTTGAGATCGCGCAGCAGGCTCTGCAGCCCGCGATGGAAGGGGTCGGCGAGCAGATGCCAATCGAGGCTGCTGTCGTGATTCCATTCCCGCTCCTGGCCGAACTCGCCGCCCATGAACAGCAGCTTCTTTCCGGGATGGCCGAACATGAAGCCGAAATAGGCCCGCAGATTGGCGAATTTCTGCCAGCGGTCGCCGGGCATGCGGCCGAGCAGCGAGCCCTTGCCATGGACGACCTCGTCATGGCTCAGCGGCAGGACGAAGTTCTCGCTGAAGGCATAGAGCAGGCCGAAGGTCATGTCCTGGTGGTGCCAACGCCGGTAAACCGGGTCCTGGCTCGCATAGTGCAGCGTGTCGTGCATCCACCCCATGTTCCATTTGTAGCCAAAGCCGAGCCCGCCCAGATAGACCGGCCGCGAGACCGCCGGCCAGGCGGTGGATTCCTCGGCGATGGTGGTGGTGCCCGGATACTGGCCGAAGCTCAGCTCGTTCAGCCGGCGCAGGAAGGCCGTCGCTTCGAGATTCTCATTGCCGCCATAGCGGTTGGGAATCCAGTCGCCGGCACTGCGGCTATAGTCGAGATAGAGCATGGAGGCCACGGCATCCACCCGGAGCCCGTCGACATGGAAGCGGTCCAGCCAGTAGAGGGCGCTGCCATGGAGGAAATTGGCCACCTCGCGCCGGCCATAGTTGTAGATCAGCGTATCCCAGTCGCGATGCAGGCCCTGGCGCGGATCGGCATGCTCGTAGAGATGGGTTCCATCGAAGCGGGCGAGGCCGTGGGCGTCGGTGGGAAAATGGCCCGGCACCCAGTCGACCAGTACGCCGATGCCCGCACCGTGGAAGCGATCGACGAGACCGCGAAAATCGTCCGGCGTGCCGAAGCGTGCACTCGGCGCGTAGAGCGCCGTCGGCTGATAGCCCCAGGAACCCTCGAAGGGGAACTCGCTGATCGGGAGCAGCTCGACATGGGTGAAGCCCATATCCTTGACATAGGGCACGAGCCGGTCGGCGAGCTCGGCATAGGTGAGGCTGCGATTGCCGTCCTCGGGCACCCGCGCCCAGGAGGCGAGATGGCACTCATAGATCGAGACGGGCGAGGTGCGGGCATTGGCCTGGGCGCGCCCGGCCATCCAGCTCTGGTCGGACCAGACGTAGCGCTCGGGCCCGGCGACAACCGAGGCGGTGTGCGGCGGCCGCTCCGTCTGGCGGGCCAGGGGATCGGCCTTCAGCGGCAGGAGCTCGCCCGTCGCCGCCTTGATTTCGTATTTGTAGATCGCCCCAGGCTTGAGACCGGGGATGAAGATCTCCCAGACCCCATCCTCGTTCCTGAGCCGCATGGGATGGCAGCGGCCGTCCCAGTTATTGAAGCCGCCGACGACGCTGACCCGCCGCGCATTGGGTGCCCAGACCGCGAAGGCCACGCCCGGGACACCCTCGAATTCGCGGGCATGGGCGCCCAGATGGTCGTAGATCCTGAGATCGCGCCCCTCCGCCAGGAGATGCATATCGAGCTCGCCCAGCACGCTGGAAAAGCGATAGGGGTCCTCGCTCTCGCTGGTGCCGCCGACATGCTCCCGCCGCAGGCGATAGGCGAAACGCTGGCTGCGGCCGGTCGGGCCGGCGAAGAAGCCGGCCGGATGGATCCGCGCCAGCTCCGCCACCGTCTCGCCCGTCGCCGAATCGATCACCCAGAGCCGTTGGGCGCCGGGCTGGAAGCTGCGGATGTCGAAGACCTTGCGCCGCTCGTTCCAGTGAAGGCCCAGCAGGCCGAAAGGATCGCGGTGATCGGCCCTGAGGATGGCATCGATCTCCGCATCCAGGTCGCGGCCCGGGCCAAGATCATAGGCGGGCTCCCGTCCCGCGGCACGGCGGCCTTTGAGATCGGTCTCAGGCGGGGACAAGCTCTTTCTCCTTGGCTGGCGCGCCGCCCAGGATGGCGGACAGACCCGCCAAAGGAATGCGCAGCCAGGCCGGACGGTTCGCCGCCTCATAGCGAATTTCGTAGAGCACCTTCTCGAGCAGGAAGAGCTTCAACAGACGGTCGACCTCGGCGGGATCCGCCGGCCAGGAGGGGCAGCCGGCAATCGCCTGGGTGTAGCTGGTCATGAAGGTCTCCTGGATCAGCTTGTTCCAGGCCTCGGCATCGGCGCGCACGCGGCCCACCCCATCCGGGTCCTGTTCGGCCAGCTTGTTGAGCGTGGCGCCGGCGGCATAGTCGAAGGAGCGCAGCATGCCGGCGACATCGCGCACCGGCGAGCCCTTGGCGCGCCGCTCGGCGAGGCTGCGGGCCGGTTCGCCCTCGAAGTCGATGACGTAGAAGTCGTTCTGCACGACCAGGATCTGGCCGAGATGCAGATCCCCGTGGATGCGCGTCTTGAGCGCCGTGACCGGCCGCTCGGTCAACGCCTTGATGCTGTCGAGGCATTCCGGGCGGCGCGCCAGCAGCTCCTTCAGGACCGGGCGATCGGCCTCGCCGGCGGTCGCCTGGGCCCCGTCCAGGGCATTGAAGGTCGCTTCCGCATCCTTGAGCATCGCTTCGCGGCAGGCCGCGAGATCCTGCTGGCTAATGGGCTCAGGGGCGAAGGCGGGATCCTTGCTGTCGATCGCCAGGGCCCGATGCATCTCGGCGATGCGCCGCGCCAGGATCCGCATCTGCTCGGCATAGATGGCGTGGCGCTCCGTCGTCGTCGCCTCGGTTGCCTTGTCGACCACCCGGGCGGCGTCGAAGACGCGGTCGAGGTAGTGGATCGCATGCTCCCAGGCGGGGCCCTGGCTGCGCACGAACTCCTGCGCCAGCCCCAGCGCCCAGGTCGTGCCGTCCCGGTCGGTGTACTGGATATAACCCAGGAGCTTCGGGGTATTGGCGAAGTTCGCGACCTCCGTCAGGTAGCGCGACATCTCGATCTCCGGATGCTCGCCCGGCACCAGACGGCGGTAGATCTTCAGCACCGACCGGTCGGCGATGTTGATCGAGCTGTTGGTCTGCTCCGCACCCATGGGATGGCCGGTGACGGGTGCCTGGATCTCGGTAGCCTCCAGGGCCGGACCGCCCCGGAACTGGAGGACGCCGTCATTGCCCTCGACGCGGCGATTGGCACGCATCGCATCGAGCAGGGCCGGGCCGAAGCTCTCCGTGGTCGTCGCCTCGAAGACCGCACCCATGCGCGGGCCCCGGCGCAGGCGCGCCAGCATATAGGGCAGAAGCGGCCAGTTGGTGCTCCCCGCTTCCTCGCTCCAGGAGAGGGCGAGCGGCAGCATGTAGCGCTGCGGCGCCTCGCTTCTCGCGAGGGACACGTCGAGCTGGAGCAGCAGGAGATTCCCCTCGGTTCCCGGAAGCTCGTTCAGGGCGCGCATCCTGGTCTCGACGATCCGGTCGTCCTTGGCCGCGAACCAGCGCTTCTGGGCGAGGTAGACCGGAAGCACATGCTGTTCCAGCTCCCGCCCCTCGCGGCTGGAGAGCATGGGGAGCCACCCATCGCGCATGACCAGGGTGGTGAACTCCGGCAGCGGCGGCGGCACGTCCTCATGCCAATGGGGAATGGCGGCCGCCTCGGCGAGCACGAACCAGTGAAAGCCATAGGCCGGCAAGGTGATCAGATAGGGCAGGTCGCCGATGGGCGGAAAGCTGCTGCGGCCCAGAAGCTCCACGGGCACGCGGCCCTTGAAGTCCGCAAGTCCCAGCTCCATCGCCTGCGCCGCATGGGAGAGATTGGCAACGCAGAGCACCGCTTCGCCGGTGGTTTCGTCATGACGCAGATAGGCCAGGATCTTGCGGTTGCCGGGATAGAGGAAACGCAGCTTGCCCGTGCGAAGCGCCGCATTCTGCTGGCGCATGGAGATCAGCCGCTTCATCCAGTTGAGCAGGCTGGCGGGGCTGCGGTGCTGCGCTTCCACGTTCACCGCGTCGAAGCCGTAGATCGGGTCCATGATCGGCGGCAGATAGAGCTTCGCCGGATCGGCGCGGGAGAAGCCGCCATTGCGGTCGGAGGACCACTGCATCGGCGTGCGCACGCCGTAGCGGTCGCCGAGATAGACATTGTCCCCCATGCCGATCTCGTCGCCATAGTAGAGGAAGGGTGATCCGGGCATGGAGAGAAGCAGGCTGTGCAGCAGCTCGATCTTGCGCCGGTCGTTTTCCAGCAGGGGCGCCAGGCGCCGGCGGATGCCGAGGTTGAGGCGCATCCGGCGGTCGGCGGCATAGAAGGTCCAGAGATAGTCGCGCTCGCGGTCGGTCACCATCTCGAGCGTGAGCTCGTCATGGTTGCGCAGGAAGATGGCCCATTGGCAGTTGTCGGGGATGTCCGGCGTCTGGCGCAGGATATCCGTCAGCGGATGGCGGTCCTCCTGGGCGATCGCCATGTACATCCGCGGCATCAGCGGAAAGTGGTAGCACATGTGGCATTCGTCGCCGGTGCCGAAATAGGCGGCGACATCCTCGGGCCATTGATTGGCCTCGGCGATCAGGATGCGGTCCGGATAGCGCTCCTCGATCTCTGCCCGGATCCGGCGGATGACGTCGTGGGTCTCCGATAGGTTCTCGCAGTTCGTCCCCTGCCGTTCCACAAGATAGGGAATGGCGTCGAGGCGCAGCCCGTCCACCCCCATGTCCAGCCAGAAGCGCAGGACGCTGATCACCTCCTTGATCACATGGGGGTTGTCGAAATTGAGGTCGGGCTGGTGGGAATAGAATCGGTGCCAGTAATAGGCCTGCGCAACGGGATCCCAGGACCAGTTGGATTTCTCGCTATCGACGAAGATGATGCGCGCTTCCTCGTAGCGCTTGTCGGTGTCGCTCCAGACATAGTAGTCGCGATGGACGCTGCCCTTCTTGGCGAGCCTGGCGCGCTTGAACCAGCGATGCTGGTCGGAGGTGTGGTTGATCACCAGCTCGGTGACCACGCGGATGCCGCGCTCGTGGCAGGCGCGGACCATCTGGCGGAAGTCCTTGAGCGACCCGTAGGATTCGTCGACCGCTCTGTAGGCGGCGATGTCGTAGCCGCCATCCATCATCGGCGAGGGGTAGAAGGGCAGCAGCCAGAGGGCTGTCACGCCGAGATCCTGCAGATAGTCGAGCCTGCCGATCAGCCCCTGGAAATCGCCATGGCCGTCGCCGTTGGAATCGGCGAAGGATTTCACGGGAAGCTCGTAGAAGATGGCGCTCTTGAACCAGAGCTTGTCGTTGCGATCGATCATGCCGCCACTGCCATTGTGGTTTCGGGGATTCATCAAACGATCCGGCTGAGCCGCCAGATGGCGGCCGGGTTGACGACCGGATCGAGAAGGAGCTGCTGGACCTTGCCGCGCCACTGCCAGCGGGCGCCGGTGAAGAGATCCTCCACCTGCAGGGCCGCATGGTCGGGCAGCTTGAACTCCCACAGCGGCATCTCGAAGGCGCAGCCATGGGGGCCGTGCGGATCGAGGTTGACCGCGATGAGCAGGAAATTGTCCAGGCTCTCGGTCGTCTTGCCGTAGAGCAGGATGTTGTCGTCGAAGGCGTTGTAGAAGGTGAGATTGCGGTAGTGGTGGAGCGCCGGATTGTCGCGGCGGATGCGGTTCAGCTGCGCGATGTAGCTGCGGATATTGCCGGGAGTGTCCCAATCGCGATGCCGGATCTCGTATTTCTCCGAATCGAGATATTCCTCGCGGCCCGGCAGGGGCACGGATTCGCAGAGCTCGAAGCCGCTATAGATGCCGAAGGAGGAGGAGAGCGTCGCGGCAAGCGCGGCGCGCTGCATGAAAGCCGGCCGGCCCCCGGTCTGCAGCATGCGCGGATTGATATCCGGCGTGTTGGTGAAGAGATTGGGCCTGAGATAGTCGCGCGAGGGCCCCTGGCAGAGCTCGGTGAAATACTCCGTCAGCTCGTATTTCGTGTTGCGCCAGGTGAAGTAGGTGTAGGACTGGCTGAAGCCGACCTTCGCGAGCTTGCGCATCATCTTCGGTCGGGTGAAGGCCTCGGAGAGGAAGACCACCTCGGGATGGCGGTCGTGGATCTCGCCGATCATCCACTCCCAGAAGACGACCGGCTTGGTATGGGGATTGTCGACGCGGAAGATCCGCACCCCCTGAGCGATCCAGAACAGCACGACGTCGCGAAGCGCCAGCCAGAGATCGGGATGGCCCTTGTCGAAGTCGACATTGACGATGTCCTCGTACTTCTTCGGCGGGTTCTCGGCGTAGCGGAGCGACCCGTCGGCGCGCCAGTCGAACCAATCCGGATGCTCGCTGAGCCACGGATGGTCCGGCGAGCATTGGATCGCGAAATCGAGGGCGATCTCCAGCCCCGCTGCGCCGGTGGCCGCGACCAGGCGCCGGAAATCCTCGAGCGTTCCGAGGCCAGGCTCGATCGCCGTATGCCCGCCTTCCGCACTGCCGATGGCATAGGGGCTGCCGGGATCCGCCGGCGTCGGGGTCAGGCTGTTGTTGCGCCCCTTGCGATTGGTGCGCCCGATCGGATGGATCGGCGGGAAGTAGAGCACGTCGAATCCCAGGTCGCGCACATAGGGGAGACGCCGGATGACATCGTCGAAATCGGCGCTCGCCCGGCCCTCCGGCGGCTCCGAGCGCGGGAAGAGCTCGTACCAGGCGGAGAACCGCGCGGCGAGGCGCTCGACCAGAACCGGAAGCTCGGCCGAGTAACGCACCAGGCCATGTCGATTGGCGGCCTCGGGCATCAGGCCCTTGAGCTCCTCCGACAGGAGAAGGCGCGCCCGCTCATCGCTCTCGGCGGCTGCCTCCGCATCGGCCAGGATCTTGCCCACGCGCTCCGCCGCGGCCCCGGGCTTCAGAATCCGGCGCAGCAAGGCAAGGCCCTCGCGCAGGTCGAGATCGATCTTCTGCCCGGCGGCAAGCTTCTTGGCGGCATCGCTGCGCCAGCTCTCGAACTCGTCGGGCCAGGCCTCGATGGTGAAGGTCCAGCGCCCCAGCCGGGGCAGGGGAATGCGCGCCCGCCAGCGGTCGTTCTCGACCAGCGCCATGGGCGCTTCCTGCCAGGCCGGCGCGGAGTCCTCCTTGTACTTGACCGCCGCGGCCACATGGCCATGGCCGTCGGTGAAGATATCCGCCTCGACCTCCAGGAGATCGCCGAGGATCGCCTTGGCGGGATGACGCCCGCCATCGATCTCCGGGGAAGGACGTTCGATCACGACGCGGTTGCCGCTGAGGGCCGGCACGGCACGCGCTCTCGGCCGCGCGGCCGGGATCTCGTGGCGCCCCTCGAAGAGGCGCAGCTCCAGCGGCTCGAGAATCAAAGTCTGGCCCGGCGCGAAGGTCTTGGGGGCGCGGTCGGGAGTCACATCGGCAAAGCGCCCGAGCATTCCGCCGGTCTCTCCGTAGAGCTGCTCGCCCGCGACCGACACGGTGCGGCCCGGGTCGGGATTGAGGAGCAGGACGTAGCCCCGCTCGGCACCCAGGACATGGCCGGCCGCCGGTCGGAACAGCGCGACATGATCGTCGCCCGGGGCGCTCAGCCGCTGGATCGGGGTCTCGACATCGAGCTCGGGATAGCGCGCGCGCAGCGCGTTGAGCGCGGCGACGAAAGCCGACAGATCGATCTGCCCCGCCTCCCAGTCGGCCGGCGTGGTCCGGCGTGGATCGAGGCGATGCCGGAAGCCGTATTCGCAGCCGAGCGGCATCATCCAGCCTCCGGAGAAGACCGCGGCGAACAGAAGGCGGAACTTCACCCAGGCTTCGAGCTGCTCCGGCGCCACCTGTCCGGTCAGCCGCTCGGTCTCGCGCGCCTCGGGAAAGGACAGCGTGGGCGCCACGAGGCTCTGCCGGCGCTGCTCCTCGGGCAGCCAGTCGCCGCGGAAGTCCCACCACGCCGTGCTGTTCAGCAGATAGTCGAAGCCGGCGCCGTCGAGCATCGCCGCACCGGCCGGCCCGCTGCCCAGCGTATCGGCAATGAAGCGGGCGCCGGCTGCCGTCTGGCGCGCATCGGCGATCAGCCCGGCCCAGGTTTCCGCCGGGACATAGGCGGCGTAGCGGCAGATGAACCCGTCGATTCCCCAGCCGAGGCAGCGGTGGAGATAGGCCTCGGGATCGGTGAGGTGGATTCCGGGTGCCGGGCCGGGCGGGCCGCTGCCGGCGGCCAGATCAGTCATCACCTGAAGGTTCTGACGCCGTGCGGCCTCGGCGAAGGCCTTGAGCAACTTGCCGTCCTCGGTCAGCGGCGCCTCCTGAGGGTCGCTCACCAGCACCCAGTTGAAGCCCATGCGGGCGATGCGCGGCAGATGGTCGAACCAGCGTTCGACCGGGCCGATGAGCGGCGGGAAGAGATCGTAGATTCGGGGACCTTCGCTGGCATGCGACTGCGACGGGGCCTCGACCGGCGCCCTTGCCTGCCTTTGCTTCAGCTCCGCGACCTCGCTCATGAAGTCCCTCGCCTGCCCTTGGCCTCTAGGCAAACTCCAGGCGATGCCGCGGATTGCCGTCCGCGGCCTTGCAATCGATCGGCACCCGATCCAGCGCTGCCAGGAAGCGATCGCGCCAGACCGAGATGGTGTTCCGGGTGAGCACGCCCATCATCGCGCTCCAGCGGGCGACGCGCTCCTCGATCGGCATGGTGAGGGCCATCTGGAGAGCGGCCGCCACTTGATCGGTGTCGTAGGGATTGACGATCAGAGCGTCCTTCAGCTCCTGCGCCGCACCGGCGAAGCGGGAGAGCACCAGAACGCCGGGGTTCACCGGATCCTGGGCCGCGACATATTCCTTGGCGACGAGGTTCATGCCGTCGCGGATGGGCGTGACGAGGCCGACCTGGGCACTGCGGTAGAAGCCCGCCAGCGCCATGCGCGGGAAGGACTTGTTCAGATAGCGCACCGGCACCCAGTCGCTCTCGGCAAATTCGCCGTTGAGGCGGCTAGTCAGGCCCTCGATCTCCTGGCGGAGGCTCCGGTAGGGAGCGAGCTGGCCGCGGGAAACCGGCGCGATCTGCATCAGAGTCACCCGCCCGCGCTGCTGCGGCCAGCGCCGGAGCAGGGTCTGGAAGGCCTCCAGCCGCTGGGGCAGCCCCTTGCTGTAGTCGAGGCGATCGACGCCGATCACCAGAGACCGGCCGACGAGGCTGTCCCGCAGGCGTCGCGTCTCGCGGCCATGCACCGCTTCCTCGGCAAGTTCGGCGAAGGCCGCAGTATCGATGCTGATGGGAAAGACGCCGATTTGCGTCTGCCGGCCGTCGATCTCGATCACGTGATCACCCGAGACGCGACCGCCCGCCTCGCCGGTGACGTAGCGCTCCAGCGCGCGGGCGCTCTCCTCGGTCTGGAAGCCGATCAGGTCATAGGCCGAGAGGTCGCCGACCAGCCGGCGATGCACCGGCAGCATGGTGAAGAGCTCCGGCGCCGGGAACGGCGTGTGCAGG
>DATBBO010000513.1:0-11251 GCA_036270995.1 Dongiaceae bacterium
TCGCCAAACGTATCCGCAAGGCCGGCGCCGGCATGGTCGGACTCGTCGGCGTGCAGTCGAACCAATTTCCGCGCGCGCTCGATCTCGGCCGGGAATTTCGCGCGCTCGGCGTGCCGGTGGTCATGGGCGGCTTCCATGTCAGCGGCTGTCTCGCCATGCTGCCGAAGATCCCGCCGGAAATGCAGGAGGCGCTGGATCTCGGCATTCACCTGTTCGCCGGCGAGGCCGAGGGCCGCATGGGCGACGTGCTGCGCGAGGTGGCAAACGGCACGGCCAAGCCGATCTACAACTATCTCGACAATATGCCCGAGCTGTCGAGCGCGGTGCCGCCGATCCTGCCGAGCAACCTGGTCAAGCTGGTGCTCACCGAATATTCGAGCTTCGATGCCGGCCGCGGCTGCCCGTTCCAATGCAGCTTCTGCACCATCATCAACGTGCAGGGGCGCAAGTCGCGGTTCCGCACGCCCGACGACATCGAGGCGATCGTGCGCGAGAACGCCGCGCAGGGCGTCACCCGCTTCTTCGTCACCGACGACAATTTCGCCCGCAACAAGAACTGGGAGCCGATCCTGGATCGCCTCGCGGCGCTGCGCCGGGAAGGGCTCAAGATCCGCCTGCTGCTCCAGGTCGATACCCTCTGCCACCGCACGCCGGGCTTCATCGAGAAGGCGGCGGCGGCTGGCTGCAACGCGGTCTTCATCGGACTCGAGAACATCAATCCCGAATCGCTGGCCGGCACCAAGAAGCGCCAGAACAAGATCTGGGAATATCGCCAGATGCTGCAGGCCTGGCGCGCGCAGAAGGTGATGACCTGGGCGGGCTACATCCTGGGCTTCCCGACCGATACGCCGGAAACCATCGCCCGCGACATCGAGATCATCAAACGGGAGCTGCCGATCGACATATTGGAGTTCTTCTGCCTGACTCCGCTGCCCGGCTCGGAGGATCACAAGAACCTCTATCTCAAGGGGGTTCCCATGGACCCTGACATGAATCGCTACGATCTCGAGCATGTCTGCACGGGCCATGCTATCATGTCGCCGGAGGCCTGGGGCGGCGTCTATCGCGACGCCTGGCGGCGCTACTACACCGATCAGCATGTAGAGACGGTGCTTCGCCGGGCCGCAGCCAGCGGGCTCAGCCCGAAGAAGATCGTCGATGCGCTGACGATCTTTTCCGGCGCGGTCCGCATCGAGGGTGTGCATCCGCTCCAGTTCGGATTCGTGCGGCGCAAGGTCCGCACGAGCCGGCGCCACGGACTGGCGATCGAGAATCCCCTGCTGTTCTACCCACGCCGCGCCGTCGAGAGCGCGGTCGTTGCGCTGAAATGGCTGGAGCTCGTGCGCCGCTATCGCCGGATCATGGCCGCAGTCCTGGCCGATCCAAAAGCGGCGGCTTATATGGATCATGCGCTGGCGCCAGTGACCGGCGGGACGGAGGACGACGAGCTGGTCAAGATCTTCGCCGACAAGATTCCCGACACCTACGGTGCACCCGTCCGTCCCGTCGCAGCGGCTCACGCCTGAGGAATATTCCGCGGCCACCGGATCCTCGACCGGATGTCGCGATCCTCGTGATGCACCTCTAAGTGTTCAGGCTCTTCAATAGCTCGTTTGCCTCGTTTCGCACCGCATCTCCTGTCGCGAGGCGCGCCGACTCCTCCAGCCATTTGCGGGCCAAGGCCACGTCGCCCTGGGCCGCCGCGCTGCGGCCCGCCCGAAGATAGAGGTCGGAAGCGGTCTTGGCATCGCCCGCATCGCCTGCTGCCTCGCCACCCACCGCCAGAGCGCGGGCCATGCCGCGATAGTCGAGGGTCCTCTGGCGCAATTCGGCTGCCTGCTCCGCATCTTCCCGAGCCGCCGCGAAACTCTTCTGGCGCAGGGAGAGCCGCGCCTCCAGCTCCTTGGCGTCGGCCTGAAGCGAGGGGTCCGTCGCCTGCTTCAGTACCTGTGTCGCGGCGGCGAGCCCCGCCTCGTCGCCGCGATCGTCCGCGATGAGGCCGCGAAGGAAAGTAGCGCGCATCGCCGCTTGCGGGTCGCTGGAGGCCGCGACCTTCTTCGCCAGCTCGTCTGCGGTGTCGAGATCGCCGGTGCGGTAGAGCGCGGTCGCCTCGACCAGCGTCAGGCCTGCAAAGGAGACGCCGCCGCGGCGCTTCACCTCCTGGTCCGTGGAGCGGGCGACCTCGAGGGCCTTGTCCGGATGATTCGCTTCGAGCTCGGCGACGGCGAGGTTATAGCCCTGGTCGGCGATGGCGGCGAGGTCATCTCGCTCCTGCGCCCGCTTCAGCGCATCCTGATATCGCGCGACGGCTTCCTCCGGCCGCTCGAGCTGAAAGGCCAGGTGGCCGGCATTGATCTGGCGCTGAAGCGTCTCGTCGGTGGGGTCGGAATTCGTATCAGTCACCGAGCCGCCGCAAGCGGCCAGGCAACACAGGAGAGCCCAGGTGAGCTGCCTGATCACGGCCGGACCTCCGTCGTCGGCAGGCGGGTCGGCACCGTCGCCGGCGGGCCACCGCCGCCGAGAAGCCAGGAGCTCCGCATCTGGACGACGAGCTGGTCGAGATCGTGGACCGCCTGCTGGGTCTGCGTAAGGAGGCTTGGCAGGGTCGAGGAACTGCCTTCGACGTTGCGCGCGATCTGCGGCAGGTGCTTGGCGGCTTCCGACAGCTGCTGCATCGTGCCCTGCAGCGAGACCAGGATTCCGTCGATGCGCTTCAAGAGGCCGGCAATTCCGTTCTGCGGGAGCTTCACATTCTTTGCCAGCTGGGCAACGTCGTGGACGGTACCTTCCAGCTCTGTCACGATCGATTCGATATTGTTGACCGACTTTTGCACCGAGGCGACAACCGCCTCCGCTTCCCTGACCATGGTGTCATCAACGAGCAGGCGACCGATATCGCCTTTGCCCTTCTGCATGTTGTCGACCAGCTCCGCGAGCGCATGGGTGGCGTGGCCGACATCGTCGAGAATGGGAAAAACCTTGCCGCGCACCTGGTCGATGAGGGTCCCGATGCTTTCCGTCGGATCGCGTTCCGTCGCTGCCGGGATCACGGCATAGCCCCAGTCGAGAGCCTGTCCCTTGCCGCGCGAGATGTCGAGATAGGCGGCGCCGGCGATGCCGAAGCGCTTGCGGATCACGGCGACGCTGTCGCGCCGGATGAAAGGGATCGCCTGCTCGTCGATGCTGGCCTCCGCGTACATCTGCTCATTGGGGGTAATCACCACCCTGGTGATCTGGCCCGCCTTGGTCCCCAGAACCTCGACATCGGCCCCGGCCGATAGGCCCGCAGAGCCTTGCTCTGGCAACAGGATCCGCAGGGTCGCATTCGACTGGAACCAGCGGCTCAGGATGCTCGCTTCAAAGGCGACTCCGAAGAACAGCAACATCGCGATGATGACCAGCAAGCCGACCCATTCGTCGCTATACCGCAGGCGCATCTTGCTCCCGCCTCGCCGATACCAGTCCGTGGTCATGAAGGTGAAATCGATGAGATGCCGGAAACGAATGATCGTTCCAGATCATGTCGCTTTGCGTGAACCATATCACCGCCGTGCCTTCGCTCCGCGCCGCGGCGATGGCGTTGAGCAGCGGCGAGAGGAGCTCGACAAAGAGTCCACGTCCCTGCACCGGGCTTTCGAACAGCAACAGGTCCGGCTTGCCCAGAAAAGCACGCACACAAGCGCATCGGGCCAGATCCAACGCCGAGAGATCGTCCGTATGGCCGAGTGGAAGGCCGGGGAGGCCGAAGGCGCAGGCGAGCTGGGTTGCCCTCTCGCGCAGCACCGCTTCATCCTCATGCGTGTGGTGCAGCTGCGGCAACAGGACGTTGGTTGCGACGTCCAGGAACTCAATCCATCCGCCAGCAGCGAAGATCCGGCCGATGCGCCCGCGCAGAGCCGCCGCATAATAGTCCGGGATCTGGGCCCAATCATGACCCAGGAAGCGCACGGCACCCCTCGGAAACGGAACGAGCCCGCTGCACATATCGGCGAACGAGGCATCGGCCTCCCGACTACGCACATCCACGAGCGCAACCTCCCCTGGCATGAGGGCGAAATAGATCTTGTAGGAGGGCAACTCGCCGGACGCCGCGGGAAGCTGGAGTTCTACAAGCTCGAGGACTGGCCGGGTTGCCGGCATGGTTCAGGTTACCAGGCTAAGAACGACATTGAAGGTGATGATGACGAGGATGCCGCGCACGAAGGTTTGAGGCAGAAGATGGGCGGTGGTCGCGTGTCGGCTTCCCTCGAGAGCTGTTATCCCCGCCGTCAGAGCGATCAGGTGGCCGATGCCGGACGCCTTGATCGGGAAGACGACGACGTCGGCAAGCACCAGGGCCTTCTCCATCTGGCCGAGGAAGGTCCCGAAGGTCACGGTGGAAGACTGGAGCAATGTGTCGGCGATGAATCCCGTCACCAGCGCGACGGCGATGAAGATGACGGTGAGCGTGAAGGAGGCGGCCGCCAGGGCGAAAGCGCGCGGCAACACCAGCAGGAGAAAGGGATCAAGACCTTGCGCTTCCATGGCGTGCACTTGGCCGCCGGCCCGAGCACCCACGAGCTGAGCCACCATGGGCATGCCGCTTCGGCCCAGCAGGATCAACCCCACCAGAACCGGTCCGATTCCGCGAACGAGCCCGTTGACCAGCATGGAGCCGATCAGATTCTCCTGCCCGATCTGAATGAGCCAGTAGAGAGTCTGATTGACGAGCGCGACGCCGACCAGGGCCGCGGTCACGAGCACGGTGGCGAATCCGCCGCCGAGGGACTCCCGGAGCAACCGGTGAAACTCGCCGCGCACAGTCCTTCGCCAAGCATGCGGCCGCGCGGCCTCGCGAAAGAGCCCGAGCGACAGAGCGCCGAGGAGGAGCGTGAAATGGACCTGCCGGCGCGTTGCCCGTCCGAGGCTCGCCAGAACGCGCTGCGGCAGGACCAAGGCACGTTGCACGACAATCGCGCTCATGACCGGCTCGCGAGGATAAAGGTTTGCGCCTCGCCGACCCGCGGCACGTAGAAACGGCCCCGCGGCCGGAACAGGAAATCCCTGCGCAGCCGCCGATAGGTCGCTTCGGTGACCTGCACCGTGCTCGGGAGCGCCGAGCTCGCCATGACATCGGCCGTCTGAACCGCATCACCCCAGAGATTGAAGATCTCGGGGCTGGCGCCGAGCCGCGAGCCCAGGGCGAGGCCGCAATCGATGCCGATCCGGAACGCCGGCGCGTGGTCCATCCCCTCGAACAGATCCAAGCAGCGATCACGAATCGACAGCGCCACATCGGCGATTCGGGCGGGAGCTCCGTCGCTCTGGCCGCCGAGACCGGCCGCCGCGAACAGCTCATTGCCGACCAGCTTCAGATAGGGAATCCGGCATCCCTCGGCGAATTTCTGCGCGCTGCACAGGATTTCATCGGCCATCGTTCGTCCATCGCCATTCACCCGCAGCGCCATTGCCGCCGCGTCTGTCAGCTGCAGAACCATGACAGCGGCATGGGGATAGACACCCTCTGCCGCCTGAATCGGACCGATGCCCGCATCCTCGAGGCCAGGGGTGAAGCCCTCGGGCAGCTCGGCCCCGAGCGTCTCCGCAGCGGTCGTCGCCGGCACCCGCGCCGGTGCCGCCGGCACCTCACGTGATGCGAGGATCTCGGCCAGGGCCATGATGAAGTCGCGGATGGACACCTGGTGCAGAGGGTCCTGGGGAGAATCCTCGATAAGAATCGTGCCGACGGTGCGTTCCTTCCGGCGAACCGGCACGGCGAGCAGCGCACTGGTGCCATAGGACTGCATCGCGATGCGGTAGAGCTCCGCGGTCCGGCGATCCTTGGCCGCATCGGATACGTTGAAATTTTCACCTTTCTCTAGGGCTGCGATGAACTGCGGCAGCTCGTCGCGATGCAGCTCCGCCCCGCTGGTGTGGCCGCCGCTGTCGCGATGATAGGTGTCCTCGCAAGTCATCACGCGCCCGTCGGGGCTGAGGCGCCAGACACTGGCCCGACGGCCGGCCGTGACCTCGATCAGAGCTTCCGTGATCGTGCTTGGCGGACCGCTTTGCCCGGGATCGAACAGGTGCCTATCCGCCGCGACCTTGGCAAATGCCGCGCTTTGCCGGGTGATGGCGCGCTGGCGCTCGGCCAGAATCCGGGCGGTGCGATCCGCCCGCAGCCCCTGTCGCACGAGCAGAAAAGCCAGCGCAATTGCAATGAACACGATCCCCAGGGACATGATCAGCGCATGGCGATTGCTGTTGACGATGAAACCGACGAAATCCTCCTCCGGCACGGTGATGACGATGAACCAGTCGCCGCCGCCCGTGGTGAGCGGGGTGATGGTGACGATGTAGGGCTGGCCGTTCACTTCCTCCACATGCCGGCCGGGCCCGTTGGCGCGGAACTGGTCATAGGCCCGTGTCAGGGCCGGGTCGCCGAGGGCATCGACCTTTGCTGGGACGACATCGCCATTGCCCTTGTCGACCATCACGTTTCCGGTCGGCGATGCAACCACATCTCCGGCCGAGTCCATGATGATGGCCTTTCCGCGGCGGCCGATCTGAAGAGAGGCCAGGAAGCGCGACAGCTCGTCGAGGGAAATGTCGACGCCGTAGATGTAGAAGCGGCCATTCGAGCCGTTGTAGCGCGCGGAGACTGTGATGCCCGGCTTGCGGTCGGTGAAGAAGACATAGGCGTCGGTCCAGATAGGCTGGTCGGTGCCTGCCGCGCCGATATACCAGGGCCGTTGACGCGGATCGTAGGTGTCGGACGGATCTTCCTGGCGGCCGACTTCGGCGCCCGCGCCGTTGTGATAGACCCAGGTCACGCGACGCGGACCGGGCATATTCTCGATAGTCTTGACCACGGTGCCGCCGCCAGGCCAGCGACGGACGAGAATGTAGTTTCCGTCCTGATCGGCGAAGCTGAGATTGGCGACCTGCGGAATCTCGCGCAGCACCGTGACGGCGATGCTCTCGGCATCCTGAGGGTGAGTGAGAGCATTTTCGCCCAGCATGCCGCGCACGAGGCGCACCGCACGATGGGCTGGGCCGAGATAGGCGGCAACCTCCACGGCAATCTGGTTGTCCAGGGTCTTGAGCAGGTCGTCGGTGAGGGCCAGGACGCCTTTTCGATTCTCCCGATCGGTATTCACGGCAATGGTCAGGATGGCGGCAACCAGTAGCAGGACGCCGATGATCGGGATTCCCCCCCTGAGCCAGATTCGCCGCCGGCGATCGCGCACCTCCCGCGGATCGACGGCGATATCGACGACCTCATTGCCTGCAACCATTGCCTCTTCCGGATCAGTGGTCCAAGAGACAGTGCTATGGGCGAGATTATGCTGTCCGAATTGTAATTATAGTGTAAGGAAAACCTTTGCGCACATGGGCATCAGGCCCGTTCGACGTAGCCGGCCTCCCGGTCCGCCGTTATTGCCTCAGCGGCGCGCTTCGAGGGATCACCCCAGCCCCCGCCACCGGCGCTGCGGTAGCGGATCACATCGCCGCGCCTGAGGCGCAGCGCGATATGCTTGCTGGCGAGCGCCTGGGCCACGCCCGCGGCCGGGGTCAGCCAGCAGCCCGCGAGCCCGCCCGGACCGCCGCCCGCCCAGCCCCAGGGCGCCGTCTCCGGCTCCGCCTGCTGGAAGTAGCCGGAGACGGTGCAGACCGAGGCCAGGATCTCGTAGTCGCGCTCCATCGCCAGCCCGCCCCGGAACTCCCCGGGACCGCCACTGCCCGGCACCAGCGCCGAGCGGAGAACGCGGATTGGACTCATGGTCTCCACGACCTCGGCGGAGAGCAGCGCGCAATTGCCGCCATGGGTGTCGACGGCGGGGATGCCGTCGCCGCCCGGATATCCCCCCATCCCGCCGCCGATGATATCGGAGATGAGAAAATATCCCGGCTCCCCATTCCCAGCGATGGCGCCGGGCCGGTCATCAAGCCCCCCCGCGGCGAATGTCGGGAAGGAGACATGGCAGCCCGCCGCAGCCGCCGCAGGCACCAGCGGTGTCAGCGCCTTCAGCACCGCGTCTGCGAGCGCTTGCTGCGTCAGATGACGCACGGAGACCGCAGCCGGCCGGCGCGGCGAGAGGACCGTGCCTTCGGGCAGGCGGATCTCCACGGGGCGATTGCAGCCCTCGTTCTGCGGCAAGGACGGCGCGAACAGAGCCTTGACGGCGAAATGCACCATGGAATGGGTCGAGGCGGGCGGGCAGTTGAGGCCGCAATCGCGCTGTGCGCTGGTGTCGGTGAAATCGAGGATCAGCCTGTCGCGCTCGATCATAGCCCGGACCTTGATGGCGATGGGCTCGGCAGCGCCGAAGCCATCCTCGATCAGCACTGTGGCCTCGCCGCGGGCTTGGCCGATGGCCGCAAGCGACCGGCGCACATAGTTCTCGGCATAGTCCATCACCGCCGCCGAAAGCGCCTTGAAGCGCTCGGCGCCATAGCGCCGGGCCAAGGACTGGACGCGACGTATGCCGGTCTGGCAGCCCGCGATCTGGGCGCGCAGGTCGCCGGCACTCGCCTTCGGGTCGCGGACGTTGGCAGCGATGATGTCGAAGATGGCGCGGTTCGGCTGGCCGGCCTCCACCAGCTTCAGCGGCGGAAGGATGAGCCCCTCCTCGAAGATCTCGCGGCTGTCGGCCGCCTCGGTGCCGGGCACCTTGCCGCCGACATCGATGTGATGCGCGATGGTGGAGGCGATCGCGATGATCTCACCTGCATGGAAAACCGGGCTGAAGAGGACGATGTCCGGCGTATGAGTGCAGCCGCGATAGGGATCGTTGCAGACCATCACGTCACCCTCGCGCCACTGGGCGATTGGGATCGCCTCCAGCATATGCTGGGCCGCAAGGCGCATGATGCCGAGCTGGGCGGGAATCGTCTCGGCCTGGGCCAGCATCTGGCCATCGGGCAGCAGAAGCCCGCAGGCATAGTCGTACATGTCCCAGATGATCGAGGAGTAGGCCGAGCGGCGCAGCGCCATCGACATCTCCTCCGCAGCACTGACGATCTCGTGCTGGAAGGTATCGCGGTCGATGGGGTCGATGTTCATGACGCTTTCCCGTTCATCGCCGTGATCGCAAGCACGCCGCCGGCAAGGGTCTCGGCGGCATGGCCCGGCATGACCAGCACAGTCGAGTCGAGCTGATGGATCAGAGCCGGCCCGCGAACGCGCGCGCCGGGAGTGAAATCCGCGCGATCATAATGCCGGCAGGCGATGAAGCCCGTGCGACGGTCGAGATAGACGGGATTCTCGCCCAGGGCCGCGGGCTCGTAAGCCTCCGTAGCTTTCTCTGGCTTTGCTGGCGGGCGATCGATGCGGCCCAGACCCGTCAGCCGTAGATTGACGAGCTCGATCGGCGCCTCGGCCTCGGCATGGCCATAGGCGACGCTGTGCGCGTCATGGAAGCGCCCGGCGATGGAAGCGCCGTCCCACCATTCACTCTCGCCGGGCAGAGGCAGCGGAAGCTCGAGCTCGTGAAACTGGCCGAGATAGCGCAGATCGCCGGAGAGCCGGTAGCGGCGCGCGGCAGGCTCGATTCCATCGGCAGTGAGGGCCGCCTCCAGTTGACCCTTGAGCGCCTCTGCCCTCGTCGCCAGCTCGCCGGCATCGAGGCCCGCGAGCGCCCGGCGATACACCGTCTGCATCACATGGCGGATATCGCTCATGAGCAGACCCTCGGCGCAGAACACCCCCGGATGGCGCGGGACCAGCACTTCAGCCATGTCGAGACCGGCGG
Organism: Dongiaceae bacterium; assembly: GCA_036270995.1. Taxonomy (GTDB): domain Bacteria; phylum Pseudomonadota; class Alphaproteobacteria; order Dongiales; family Dongiaceae; genus DASXQK01. The sequence goes on from DATBBO010000513.1 coordinate 9,735, forward strand.
CGAGATAGGGAGCGAAGAGCGGCCCCGCCCCGCCGAAGGCGAGCAGGGAGAAGCGGCGGACATCCAGGCCGCGCTCGACCGAGATGGTCCGGATCGCCTGGGCCATCTGCACATTGGCGATCGCGATGATGCCCGCAGCCGCCTCCTCCAGCCCCAGGCCCAGCGGACGGGCGACCGTCTCATCGATCGCTGCGGCGGTGAGCGCGGCATCGAGCTTCACCCGCCCGTCCAGATAGCGCGCCGGATCGAGCAGGCCGAGCAGGACAGCCGCATCGGTAACGGTCGGCTGACCTCCACCTTGACCATAGCAGGCCGGGCCGGGCATCGCGCCGGCCGAATCGGGCCCGACCTTGAGAGCGCCGGCGCGGTCGACCCAGGCGATCGAGCCACCGCCGGCGGAGATGGTCTCGATGTCGAGGCTCGGCAGGCGCAGGGGCTGGCCGCCGATGGCGCGCTCGCGCACCGTGCGCGGCTCGCCCTCGGTGATCACCGAGAAATCCGCCGAAGTGCCGCCCATGTCGAAGGTCACAAGATCCCGCCGGCCGAGACGCTGCCCCAGCTCGCGGCCGGCGATGACGCCAGCGGCCGGGCCCGAGAGCATCATATGGGCCGGATTCGCCCGCGCGGCCCGCGGCGTGGCGACGCCCCCATCGCTGCGCATCAAGCGCAATGGGCAGCGGGCACCAACGGCACCGAGCTTCGCCTCCACATCTGCGAGATAGCGGTCGACCACGAGGCCGACATAGGCTGCCAGCGCGGTGGTATTGGCGCGGGGATATTCCTCGATCTGCGGATTGACGGTGCTGGAAAGATAGAGCGGCAGGCCGGGGAACGCCGCCTCCAGCGCGTCGGCCAGCCGGCGTTCATGGCGCTCGTCGAGAAAAGAGAAATTGAGGCAGATGGCGACAGCTTCGGGTTCGAGCGCGGTGATTTCTGCGACGACCCGGGCGATCTCCGTCTCCAGTAATGGCTCGACGACGGCACCGAAGGCATCGAGACGCTCGGCGACCTCCACCACCCGCGCGCGCGGCACGAGGGGGGAAGGCTTCTGCTGGCGCAAGGGATAGAGCCGCGGGCGCTGCTGGCTGCCGATCTCCAGGATATCGCGGAAACCTGCCGTGACCAGCAGGGCCGCTCGCGCACCCTTGCGCATCAGGAAAGCATTGGTGGCGACCGTAAAGCCATGGACGAAAAGATCGAGATCGCCCGCAGTGATCCCGGCTTCACCCGTGATGCGCTCGATGCCTGTGGCGATGGAGTCGGCGCTGCCGCGCCTTCCGGAGGGCAGTTTCTCCACGAGAGTGCGGCCGCGGATGCTGTCGATCAGGACCAGATCCGTGAAGGTGCCGCCCACATCCGCCGAAAGATAGATCACGCACGTGCCCCCATATGCCCGGCACTTCGCACCGAGCATATAGGGGCGGCGATCGCGGCTCTAGACCCGCCGGCCTCGGGCAGTTTCGAGGCCGTCCGGGATCAGATGCTAGGTAGGCTCGCTAGTAGGTGGCGCCGCCACC
>DATBBO010000514.1:0-4376 GCA_036270995.1 Dongiaceae bacterium
CGGTCGATGGCGATGGGGCAGCGGGGATGGAAGGGGCAGCCGCTTGGGATGGCCAGTGGGCTCGGCAGCTCGCCGCGCACGGCGTCGACCACCGAGCGCCGGGTCGGATCGAGCTCCGGCGCGGCCTTCAGCAGGGCCGCGGTATAGGGGTGGGCGGGCGCGGTGAAGAGGCGCTCCGTCTCCGCCAGCTCGACGATGGCGCCCAGATACATGACTGCGACCCGGTGAGAGATATGGCGCACCAGCCTCAGGTCATGAGCGATGAAGAGCACCGTGAGGCCGAGACGCTCCTGCAGCTCCAGCAGCAGGTTGACGATCTGGGCCTGCACCGAGACGTCGAGGGCCGAGACAAGCTCATCGGCGATCAGGCATTCAGGTTCGACCGCCAGCGCCCGGGCGATACCGATACGCTGGCGCTGGCCGCCGCTGAACTCGTGAGGATAGCGCGACCGCGCATCGGACGGTAAACGCACGAGGTCCAGCAGATCGGCGACCCGCGTCTCGATATCCTTGCCCCGGCGCAGGTCGTGGAAACGGATGGCCTCCCCCAGCATCTGCCCCACGGTCATGCGCGGGTTGAGGGAGCTGTAGGGGTCCTGGAACACCATCTGGACGCGACGGCTGTAGTCGCGCCGCCGGGCCTCATCCAGCTCCAATACCTCGATTCCGTCATAAGTGACACGGCCCGCCTGGGGCGTCAGCAGGCGGACGAGACAGCGCGCAAGGGTCGACTTGCCGCAGCCGGACTCGCCGACGATTCCCAGGGTCTCGCCCCGCGCGACCGTGAAGCTGACGCCGTTGAGGGCGCGCACGATCTGATAGGGCCCGCCGCGCAGGCCATCGATGAAGGAGCGATGCCGCCGGAAGCTCATCGACAGATTCTCGACGGCGATGAAGGGCCGCGCGGCCTCCACGGCCGGATCAGGCTGCGGCAACGGTCGCATGGCAGATGCAGGCAGATTGATGCGCCGGTTCGACCTCGACCAGCGGCGGGCGCGCCTGCCGGCAGGCATCGATCACGAAGCGGCAGCGCGGCGCAAAGGCGCAGCCCTCGGGAAGGTTCGACAGCAGCGGCGGCTGGCCGGGGATGGAGGCGAGCGGCCGGCGCATCACGCCGGCGCGCGGCACGGAATTGAGCAGGCCGAGGGTATAGGCGTGGCGCGGCTTGCGGAAGATCTCCGCCACGGGCCCGGTCTCCACCACCCGGCCCGCATACATGACCGCGAGGCGGTCGCAGGTCTGGGCGATCACGCCCAGATCGTGGGTCACCAGCACGACGCTCATGGCGAGCTCTCGTCGGAGCCGCAGGATCAGCTTCAGGATCTGGTCCTGGATGGTCACGTCGAGCGCCGTGGTCGGCTCATCCGCCAGCAGCAGCTTCGGGCTGGAGGCGAGCGCAATGGCGATCATAGCCCGCTGGCGCATGCCCCCGGAGAACTGATGCGGATAGTCCTCGATGCGGCTCCGCGCCGCCGGGATGCCCACATGGTCGAGAAGCTCGATGGCCCGCGCCTTGCGCCCCGCGGCGTCGAGGGTGGTGTGCTCGTGCAGGTTCTCCCGGATCTGCATGCCCACGGTGAGCACGGGATTGAGGGCCGTCATGGGCTCCTGAAAGATGACCCCGATCTGGCCACCGCGCACCCGGCGCAGCTCGTCCTCGGGGATGGTCAGGAGATCGCGGCCGCGCCAAAGGACATGCCCGCTCACACGGCCCGGCGGATGCACGAGGCGCAGGATTGCGCGCAGGGTGACGCTCTTGCCGGATCCCGATTCCCCGGCGAGGCCCAGCACCTCCCCCGGCGCCACCTCGAAATCGATGCCGTCGACGGCGGTCAACGCCGCCTCCCCGTGACCGAAGACCACCCTGAGGTCGCGCACCGCGAGCAGCGGCTGCACCTCCGACGCCAGGGCCGCTTGTGCCACCGCCGCCATCAGCGCCGCCGCCGGAAGATATCGGCGATGCCGTCACCGACCAGGCTGAACCCGACCCCGGCAAGCACGATGGCGATGCCGGGGAAGACCGAGATCCACCAGGCCGTGCTCATGAAGTTCTTGCCGTCGGCGATGATGACGCCCCATTCCGCCGTGGGCGGCTGCGCGCCCAGCCCGAGATAGCCGAGGCTCGATCCCAGCAGGATGTCGAGAGCCATGTCGGTCATCCAATAGACGATGATCGGCGTGATGGCATTGGGTAGGAGATGGCGGAAGATGATCCGCGCCTCGCCATAGCCCAGCACCTTGGCGGCGGCGACGTATTCGCTCTGCCTCTGCACCTGGACATCGGCACGCATGAGCTGGGCATAGAAGACCCAGCCCACCGCGCTGACGGCAATATACATGTTGAGCAGCCCGGGCCCCAGCACCGCGACGATGGCGATGACGATCACCAGGAAGGGAAAGGTGATGGTGAGATCGACCAGCCGGCCGAAGATCGCCTCGAGCCATCCGCCGCGATAACCGACGATGGCGCCCACGAGTGTGCCGAAGAAAAGGGGAAAGAGGGTGCAGAAGATCGCGATCTGCATGTCGATCCGCGTCGCCCAGATGACGCGCGAGAGCACGTCACGGCCGAAATTGTCGGTGCCGAAGGGGTGGGCGAGACTGGGTGGATGCATGATGGCGTTGTAGTCGAAGGCGAGCGGATCATAGGGCGCGACGAGTTCTGGGACGAAGGCGCAGACCAGCATCACCAGCATGATGGCGATACCGACATAGAGCGATTTCCGCCCGCGTCCCATGCGCCGGACGCGGCGCTGGCCAAGAATCCCGGGCGGAAGGGCTGCCGCCGTCATCGCCGCGCGATCCTGGGATCGAGGGAGGCCTGCACCAGATCCGTCACCAGGAAGACAAGCGAGACCAGAATGGCCAGCGTCAGGGTCAGCCCCTGGATCACCGGATAGTCGCGGCCATAGATCGAATCGATCATGAGCCGGCCGACGCCGGGGATGGCAAAGACGGATTCGGTGATGACGGCGCCCCCCAGCAGCGTGCCGATATTGAGTCCAAACAGGGCCACCGTGGCGATCAGGGCGTTGCGCAGCACATGCCGGCCCAGAACCAGGCGGTTGCGGAGGCCCTTGGCCCGGGCGAAGTCGACATATTCGGCGTTCACCACCTCGATGATCCCATTGCGCAGGTTGCGCATCAGCACCGCCGAGAGGCTGAAGGCCAGCGTCAGCGCCGGCAGAAAGAGGTGATAGAGGTCCTCGCCGAAGGTGGTGCCGAAGCCACCGACCGGGAACCAGCGTAGCCGGGCGGCGAAGAAGGTGAGCAGCACGATGCCGATATAGAAGACCGGCATGGAAAGCCCGATCTGGAAACCGGTACGGATGGCGCCGTCGACGGCGCTGTCGCGCCGGAGAGCCGCCAGCATGGCCATGGGCACCGCCAGCAGCACCGCAAGGATGGCGGCAAAGGCGGTCAGGAACAGGGTGACGGGCAGGCGATTGATGATCAGGCTCGTCACCGACACCTTGAGGACGATCGAATCCCCCAGATCGCCCTGAAAGAAGTTGCGCAGGAAGAAGAGGAACTGCACTGGGATCGAGCGGTTGAGGCCGAGCTGCTCGTTGATCCGGTTGACCGCCTCATCCGTCGCGCGAATGCCGAGGAGCGCGCTGGTCGGATCGCCCGGCAACAGATGCACCAGGACGAACACAATCACCATGATCAGAAAGAAGGTGGGCAGGATCTGCGCCAGCCGGATGACGAGATAGTTGAGGCTCACGGTCCCTCTTCGGAGGCCCCTTCTCGGGGCTCGATATCCGCCAGGCGTACGAGATCGGCCGCGGCCTGCCGGGCAAGCCGCCGGGACCGGCCATGGGCCGGCCCCGGCTTGAGCGTCAGGCTTGCGAGCTTACTTCTCGATATAGGCGCCGGAAAAGATGTTGTTGCCCAGGGGGATCTGGACGAAGCCCTTCACGTTCTTGCGCAGCGCCACCGGATAGGGCGACTGGTAGAGGAACAGGATAGGGGCCGCCTTCATGTAGATCTCCTGGATCTGCTTGTATTGGTCGGCGCGCTTCGCCTTGTCCGCCTCCTTCTGCGACGCCTCGAAAAGGCTGTCGATAGTCTTGTCCTGAAAGCCGCCGTGCAGCGACTGGATGAGAGGGTAATAGGCGAAATAGGAAGTGATCTCGCTGGGATCGGCGATGTCGTCGGTCCAGAGCGAGGTGCGCATCTGGAAGTCACCCGCCCGGTAGCGCGCCGTGCGGGTGGCATTGTCGACCTGGTCGATCTTCAAGGTAACGCCGACCGCCGACCACATCGCTTGCACAGTCGAGAGGATGGCGTTGTCGTCGGCGCTTCCGGCGAGGGCGAAGCAGTGGATCTCCATGCCGGGGGCGAGCCCTGCTTCCTTCAGCAGCGCCTTGGCC
>DATBBO010000515.1:0-10542 GCA_036270995.1 Dongiaceae bacterium
CCGGCGGTGTGGGCCGCGCGGTCGGCCGGACCACGGTAGGCCTCGACCTCGACGATGCGGCCGGCGGTGCGACCCTCGCGCGTCTGGTGGACGAGCACCTTGCCGAGCAGTGCCCGCGCCACGCGCAACGTGGGCTGGAGATAGAACGAGCGGGCCAGGGCCCGCTCGTTGGAGGAAACCGGAGTGGAGAGACCGCGCCGAACGCGGCTCACGAGGCCTTCAGCTTCTTCACTTCCTCGGTCAGCTCGGGGACCGCCTTGAAAAGGTCCGCGACGAGCCCGTAGTCGGCCACCTGAAAGATCGGGGCCTCCTCGTCCTTGTTGATGGCCACGATGACCTTCGAGTCCTTCATGCCGGCGAGATGCTGGATGGCGCCGGAGATGCCGACCGCGATGTAGAGATCGGGGGCGACGACCTTGCCGGTCTGTCCCACCTGATAATCGTTGGGCACGAAGCCCGCATCGACCGCCGCGCGGCTGGCGCCGACGGCAGCGTGAAGCTTGTCGGCCACCGCCTCCAGCAGCTTGAAGTTCTCGCCGCTCTGCATGCCGCGGCCGCCGGAAATGACGATCTTGGCGCTGGTCAGCTCGGGCCGCTCGGTCTTGCTGAGCTCCTGGCCGACGAAGGTCGAGAGCCCCGCCTCGCCGCTGGAGGGAACCGTCTCAATGGGCGCGCTGCCGCCGGTCGCGGGCGCGGGATCGAAGCCGGTCATGCGCACGGTGACGACCTTGATCTTGTCGGGGGACTGCACCGTCGCCAGGGCGTTGCCGGCATAGATGGTGCGCACGAAGGTGTCCGGCGATGCGACGGCGCTGATGTCGGAGACCTGCGCGGAATCGAGCAGAGCCGACACCCGCGGCATGAAATTCTTTCCGCTGCTGGTGGCCGCGGCGAGGATATGGGTGTAATCGCCGGCGAGTGCCACGACGAGCTTCGCCAGATTCTCCGCCAGGCGGTTGGCATAGGCGGGATCATCGGCCAGCAGGACCTTGGCGACGCCGGGAATCGCGGCGGCCGCCTCGGCGGCGGGCCGCGCGTTGTGGCCGGCCACGAGGAGGACCAGCTCGCCGCCTATGGCCTTGGCGGCGGTCACGGCATTGAGGGTCGCGGGCTTCAAGCCGGCATTGTCGTGCTCGGCGATGAGGAGGACGCGCATCGTCAGATCACCTTGGCTTCATTGCGCAGCTTCTCGACCAGCTCGGCGACGCTCTTCACCTTCACGCCGGCCTGGCGCTTCGGCGGCTCCGCCACCTTGAGGGTCTTGAGGCGCGGGGATGGATCGACTCCGAGCTGCTCGGGCGTCAGCACCTCGATCGGCTTCTTCTTCGCCTTCATGATGTTGGGCAGCGAGGCGTAGCGCGGCTCGTTGAGGCGCAGGTCGGTCGTCAGCACCAGCGGCAGCTTCACGGTGATGGTCTCGAGCCCGCCATCGACCTCGCGCGTGACATTGGCGCTGCCGTCGCCGTTCAGCACCAGCTTCGAGGCGAAGCAGGCCTGGGACCAGCCGAGCAGCGCCGAGAGCATCTGGCCCGTCTGATTGGCGTCGTCGTCGATCGCCTGCTTGCCGAGGATGCAGAGCTCCGGCTTCTCCTTATCGACCACCGCCTTCAGCAGCTTGGCGACCGCCAGCGGCTGCAGCTCGACATCGGTCTGAACATGAATGCCGCGATCCGCCCCCATGGCGAGCGCGGTGCGGATCGTCTCCTGTACCTGGGGGATGCCGAGGGAGACGGCGATGACCTCCGTCGCCTTGCCGGCCTCCTTGAGGCGGATCGCTTCCTCGACCCCGATCTCGTCGAAGGGATTCATCGACATCTTGACATTGGCCGTCTCGACGCCGGTGCCGTCCGCCTTGACGCGGATCTTCACGTTGTAGTCGACGACGCGCTTGACCGCGACCAGAACCTTCATGTGTCTATCTCATGAGAAAGAAGGACGCATTCCTCGAGGGACCGCTTGCACGTGGACGGCCCTTGTTTTTTGCGGGCGCACAATAGGTCTCCGTCACAGGGCTGTCAACGACCGCCCCCTCAGCGATTCGCCCCCGGCCGCCACAAGATGTCGGCCTTGCCGCGGTCGTTCAGATAGCGGGCAAGGACGAAGAGGTGGTCAGATAACCTGTTGATATACTTGATCGCGATGGGATTGATCGGATTTTTTTCGGCGAGTGCCGTCATCAGCCGCTCGGCCCGGCGCGCGGTGGTGCGGGCGAGGTGGAGATGGGCCGCGGCGGCGCTACCCCCGGGCAGCACGAAGGACTCCAACGGTTGCAGCGCGGCATTCATCCGGTCGATCTCGCGCTCCAGCCGCGCGACCTGGGCCTCGACGATGCGCAGAGGGGCTGGTTTCCTGGCGGCATTTGCGGTCTTGGCCGCGCCCTTCTTCTTCGCCGTGGCGGCTTCGGGCTCCGCCTCGGGCCGGCAGAGATCGGCGCCGAGATCGAAGAGGTCGTGCTGGATGCGGGCGAGCATGGCCTCCGCCTCGCCTTCGGCATAGAGGCGCGCGAGGCCAAGGGCCGCATTGGCCTCGTCGACCGTGCCATAGGCCTCGACCCGGAGATCGTGCTTGGCGACGCGGCTGCCGTCGCCCAGCGAGGTCCGGCCCTTGTCGCCGCCTCTGGTGTAGATCTTCGTCAGCTTGACCATCGGCCGCCTCGCCCTCGCCTAGGAGCCTAGCCGCGATGCCAGACCAGCATGAAGATGAGGAACAGCGCGATCGCTACAGCCTGACAGGCGACGCGCAGCCGCATGAAGCGGTTGGCGTTGCGCTTGTCGAACTCGCCGCCGCGAGCCATGGAGAAGAGGCCAAGGAGAAGGGCCACCACCGTCGCCGCCATGGCGGCGAGGAGCAGGGCCAAGACGATGCCATCCATGGGGGGACTATAGGGCGGGGGCCGAGCCTGGGACAGGGGGTAGACCGCCCACGGTTTGCCTGCCCCATGGGCAGAGGCGTGAGCGCGGCGCCATTGACGGCAAGAACCCAGACAAGACCCCATGGATGCAGTGCCTGTGCATATTGATCCGCCTCACTGACCGAAGACTTCAAATCACCTTGCCCGGATTCAGTATCCCCTTGGGATCGAGCGTCTGCTTCAGCAGGCGCATCAGCGCGAGCTCGGGCGCGCTGCGGGAATGGTCGAGCCAGTCGCGCTTCAGCGTGCCGACGCCGTGCTCCGCCGAGACCGAGCCGCCCATCTCGCGCACGGCCGTGTAGACGGCGTCATCGACGGCATGCATGAGGTCGCGGAGCGCCGGCTCGCCCGATGGCCGGTCCATCATCACCGAGATATGCAGATTGCTGTCGCCGACATGGCCGTAGAAGAGCTTGTGCGCCGCGGGCCATCCGGCATCAAGGCGGGCGCGGCAGCGGGCGACATAGTCATCGATGCGGGCGATGGGCAGGCTGACATCGAAATTGATGACCAACGGGAAGCTGTCGATGGATTCGCCTTCGCGGATAACCCAGAAATCGCGGGCATCCTGCTCCGACTGCGCGAGGACCGCATCGAGGATCATGTTCTCGGCCATCGCCGCCTCGAGCAACCCCTGGAAGCGCTGGGGATCACCGGCGGGGTCGGCACCGCTATATTCCATCAGCACATAGAAAGGATGGCCGTCGGGCAGAGGCTTGCGCTTGCATGCGGGGTGATTGGCGACGAGATCGTAGAAGCCACCCCACATCGCCTCATAGGCCGAGATCTCGCCGAGCTCGCGCTGGGCGCGGCGCAGCAGCGCGACCACGGCGTCGTAGGTGGGAAGCGCCACCAGCGCCGTCGACCGGCTGCGGGGCCGGGCATGGAGGCGCAGCACGGCGCGCGTGATGATGCCGAGCGTGCCCTCGGCGCCGATGAAGAGCTGCTTGATGTCGTAGCCGGCATTGTTCTTCAGCATCTTGTTGAGGCTGGTCACGATCGTGCCGTCGGCCAGCACCACCTCCAGCCCCAGCACCTGCTCGCGCGCCATGCCGTAGCGGATGACCCGGTTGCCGCCGGCATTGGTGGAGAGATTGCCGCCGACTTGGCAGGAGCCCCGCGCGCCGAGATCGAGGGCCAGCAGGAAGCCCGCTTCCTCCGCCGCGCGCTGCGCCAGCTCCAGCGGTGTGCCGGCACCGACCGTGATGGTCGCCGCCGCCGGATCGAGCTCCTCGATGCCGGTCAGGCGCTCCAGGGAGAGAACGATGTCGCCGGCCCGCGGCGTCGCCCCGCCGGCAAGCCCGGTCAACCCGCCCTGGGGCACGACCCCCTGACCGGCCGCATGGCAGAGCCTGAGGGCGGTCGAGACCTCCTGGGTGTTGCGCGGACGCAGCAGCGCCCGGGGCGGAGCCGGATCAATGGCGCTCCAGTCGCAGAAATAGCGCCGCTCCACGGCGTCACCCGCCGTCACGACTCCCGCACCCAAAGCCTGCCGCAGTTCCTCGACGGTATCCGCCACGGCGCCCCTCCCCTCAGCCGGCGACGCTTCGCCATGGGCTGTTGAACGATTCCCCATGGCGTATACCATAGCCCGCAAAACATCCCATCCGCGGGGCCGTCTTTCCGGGCGGTCCCACCTCCCTCGAACCGACGAGCCTTCATGCATACCATCTCGCCCCGTCTCGACTCCGCTGCGCCGCGGCTCAGGATCACCGGCATCGACTGCCATGTCCTGCTGGCGCCTGATTACGATCCCCGCTTCACCTCCTCGGCCCAGGACAGCCTCATCGTCGCGATCCACACCGACCAGGGGGTGACGGGCATCGGCGAATGCGACGTCAATCCCTGGATGGCCAAGGCCTGCATCGAGGCGCCGGGCACGCACACCATGGGGCTCTCGATCCGCGACACGCTGATGGGTGCCGATCCCTTCGAGATCGGGGCGCTGTGGCAGAAGCTCTATTTGGGGACGGCGATGAACGGCCGGCGCGGCGTCGTGATCCATGCCATGAGCGCCGTCGACATGGCTCTCTGGGACCTCTGCGGCAAGGCCCTGGGCAAGCCGGTGCACGCTTTGCTTGGGGACAAGCCGCGGGAGAGCGTGACGCCCTATGCCTCGCTGCAGCCTGCCGGCCACCGCTTCGAGGAGTATCGCGACGCGCTGGTGGAATCGGCCCTCAAAGCCAAGAGCCTGGGCTTCAAGGCGGTGAAGTCCGAGGTCACCATGAACGGCCCCTATGCCCATGGCGGCATGATGGAGAGCTACGACCGGCATACGGAAGTGGTGGCGGCGGTGCGCAAGGCGCTGGGGCCCGAGATGGTGCTGATGGTCGATGTCCAATATCTCTGGGAGGATGCCGCGACCTGCCTCTCCGTGGTGAAGGATTGGGCCGAGTTCGATCTCTATTTTCTCGAGACGCCGGTCTGGTCCGACAATGTCGAGGAGATGGCGAAGCTCGCTGCCGCGGCGCCGATGAAGATCGCCTTCGGGGAGTGGCTCGCGACCCGTCACGAGTTCCGGGAGCTGATGGATATCGGCAAGGTGCAGGTGGCCCAGCCGGATGTCGGCCGGTGCGGGGGGATCGGGGAAGCCAAGATCGTCTGCGACATGGCGGCCGAGCGCAACCGCATCATCGTGCCCCATTGCTGGAAGACGGGTATCTCCATCTCCGCCACTGCCCATCTCGCCTTCGTGACGCCCCATTGCGCCTTCATCGAATATCTCCCGCCTCAGCTCTGCCATGAGCGGCTGCGCCGCGAGCTGGCACAGGAGGAGCTGAGGCTGGAGAAGGGAGTCATCCCGCTGCCCGAGAAGCCCGGCCTGGGAATCGAGGTGGATTGGGAGGCCGTGCGCCGCTACACGGTCGCCTGAGGCGGCTAACACAGGAGGCCATCCATGTCGGACGTCGTCCCGAGCGATATCGCCGATCCCTTCACGGCCGCCTCCCAGCGCCTCGCCGATCGCGTCGCCTTGGTGACCGGCGGCGCCCAGGGCATCGGCGAGAGCATTGCCCGGCGCTTCGCGGCCGAGGGCGCCACCCTCGCGATCGCCGATATCGATCGCGCCCGGGCGGAGGCGGTGGCCGAGGCGATCCGAGAGGCCGGTGGTGCTGCGCGGGCTTTCACCCTCGATATCGGCGATGAAGGCTCAGTCGCAGCCCTGGCGCATTCGCTCGATGCCGCTTACGGCCGGCTCGACATCCTTGTCAACAATGCCGCCATCCCCGACGGCACGGCGATCGACAGCCTGACCATCGCGCGCTACCGCGAGGTGGTCGACATCACCCTCAACGGCGCGATCCTCGTCACCCTTGCTTTGCTGCCGCTGCTCCGCCAAGGCGGGCCGGGGCAGACAGTCCTCAACATCGCCTCCATCATGGGTCTGAGGGGCGCCCGCAATGGGCTCGCCTATTCGACGGCCAAGGGCGGCATCGTCAATTTCACGCGCGCGCTGGCCTGCGATCTCGCCGGCGAGGGCATCCGCGTCAATGCCATCGCGCCCGGCTATATCGATACCCGCATGGCCATGCTGGCCGATGGCAGCGGCCACCAGCACAAGACCGAATGGTTCAGGGAGGTCTATCTGAAGCATGGCCGCCTGCCCCTGGGACGCGCCGGCCAGCCGGCGGATATCGCGGGACCCGCCTTCTTCTTCTGCTCCGAGGATTCCCGCTATGTCACCGGCCAGATCCTGCTGGTGGATGGCGGCATCTCCGCGACCTTCTGAAACCTGCCTGGCGGTGGGTGTCATAAAGCCGCCACGGGTTTCCTGCTAAAGCAGCGCTGCAACTATCGGGGGAGACCAGCCATGCTTACCACGCGCCGGCATTTTGCCGCCCTTATTCTCCTGGCGTTCTGCCAGATCGCCGTAACGGCCCTTCCGGTTCGAGCGGAGGATGCCAAGCCCTTCATCACGGCGAAGGAGCTCGACCTGACCAAGTTCCTGGCGCCGCCGCCGGCCAATGATTCCGCCCAGACCAAGACCGAGCTGGCGGAGATCCTGACCATCCAAGTGACCCGCACGCCAGAGATGGTCGCCCGCGCCCAGGCCGATGCGGAGGAAAACGTCTGGCGCTTCGCCGATGTGCTGGGACCGAAGTTCACCAAGGAGGCGCTGCCGAAGACCGAGGCCTTCTTCGCCCGGGTGGCGGAGACGGAGGGCGCGGTCTCGATCCGGCGAAGGATGTGTGGAAACGGCCGCGACCCCATCTCTACAGCAACCTGGTCAAGCCGGTGGTGCCGCTCTCCAAGTCGGGCTCCTATCCCTCGGGCCATGCAACAGTCGGCACGCTGATGGCGATCGTGCTCTCGAACATGGTGCCGGAGAAGCGGGCCGAGCTGATGGCCCGCGGCTGGGAATATGCCAATAACCGCGTCATCGGCGGCATCCACTACCGCAGCGACATCGAGGCCGGGCGTATCGCCGGCAGCCTGATCGCCGAGGCAATCTGGAACCAGTCCGACTTCGCCGCCGAGTTCGCGGCCGCCAAGGCGGAGCTGCGCGCCGCGCTGGGGCTGCAGTCCTAGTCGTCATCGGGTTTGCCATCGGCCATGCCCCTCACCCCAACCCTCTCCCCCGTTCCGGGGGCGAAGGGAAAGAGGGGGCGGTGGCGCCAGCTTTTTTCTTCCCCCTCTCCCGCCATTGGTGGGAGAGGGCCGGGGTGAGGGTGGCTTGCGGGCTCTGTCCGCCTACCGCTCCGCCAGCGGGTAGTTCGCGGGGTCGCCGAGCAGGACGCCGTTCTGCTTCGTGCCGTAGAGCGACCACTTGCTGTTATGGTAACGGGCGCGGGTCTCGGCCAGGTCGCCGGTGAAGCGCGGATCCTGCGGCCGTTCATGGCTGTCGAGGAACATGGCCACATCCCAGGCCTGCTGCAGGCTGAGAGCGTCTTTGAGACCCCAGGGCATGTTGGCGTGGATGAAGCGCGCGGCAACCTCGATGGATTCCATGCCGGCGCCCCAGTTGTAGGAATTGGCGCCCCAGAGCGGGGGAAACTGATAGCGCTGCAGGCCTGGCGCGTGCCGCCCCTGGCCGTCCGCGCCGTGGCACGCGGCGCAGTTGGCAGCGAAGACGCCGCCGCCGCGCTCGATGCTGGGCGCCTCGGCCGGCTCGGCGAGCGTGGGGAATCCGGCGCCTTCCAGCTTCGCGCCGGTGGGCGCACCCGTCGCCAGCCAGAAGAAATAGCTCTGCAGCGCCGCCATGATCTCGCTGTCGTCCGGGGGCGGCGTGCCGTTCATGGAGAAGCGGAAGCAGCCCTGGATGCGCATGGCCATGGTGTTTACGCGATCGTTCTTGCTGCGGAAGCGCGGATAGGTGACCCAGGCCGCCCACATCGGCGTCGAGCCGGCGCGCCGCCCGCGATCGAGATGGCAATTGGCGCAGGTCAGCCCGTTGGCGACATAGGGCTTCGCCTGCGCCGGGGTGTCGGTGAAGATGGCGATGCCCCGCTTCACCATCAGGCCGAAGGCGTCGTCGGGAATGCTCACCTCCGGCGGCGGGGCGAAGGGGATCGTGCCGGAGGGGGGCGGGGCATTGAGCTCCGCCGTCCAGGACTGATCGATGGCGTGGAGATCCGGCTGGCCGGGGGATTGCGCGTGGCCCGCCTCGCTCGCGATCACCAGCGACAGTGCCAGAACCTGAAGTGCAATCCGAAGGCGCATCGCTGCCCGTCCCCTAGTCAGCGCTGCCGGATCCCTGGCTCTGGAAATAGAGCGACAGGGCCTCGATCTCGCGCGGCGTCAGCCCATGGGCCACCGGCTCCATCAGCCGCAGCATGGAATTGCGCCGCCGGCCGTCACGGAACGCCTCCATCTGGGCGGCGAAATAATGTGCATCCTGTCCTCCGAGGGCCGGGAAGTAGGGCGCGACGCCGATTCCATCCGGGCCGTGGCAACCATCGCAGCGGCTGACGCCGCGTTCGGGCCGGCCCAGGATCAGGATGGCGTGCGCAAGCTCGCGCATATCGCTGCGAATGGGCGGCGCCGGAAGAGAGGGCGTGCCCTTGAGCCCCTCGAGATAGACTGCAACATCGCCCCAGTCGCGCGGGCCGAGGCGGCTCGCCATGGCCTGCATGACGTCGTTCTGCCGCCACCCCTTGGCGAAGCTGTAAAGCTGGCGATAGGCATAGGCAGCCGGCTGTCCCGCGAGGCGCGGATAGATTCCCTGCTGGCCCAGCGTCGCCGATTGGCCGGCATGGCCCTGGCCGCGATCGCCATGGCAGCCCGCGCAATACTGGACATAGAGCGCGCCGCCATGTGTTGCATCGGCCTTGGCGGGATCGAAATCGAGGACCGGCAGGAAGGAGCCCGGCGCAAGCGCGATCCGCATCGGATCAGGCGGCGGCGGGTCTGCCGGCTTCGGCGGAGCCGCCGGTACTGTGGCACTTCTCACGGCGGCGGCCTGAGTCTGATAGGCGTTGAAGCGCAAAGGTTCGGTCGCCAGGATGAAGGCGAGCAGGATCACGACGGCGAGCGCCAAGCCGCCCATCCAGAAGGGCAGGCCGCGATGGAGCTCCAGGGAAGGGATGTCGAGACGCGCGCCCACCGCCGCATCGGTGGCGCCGACCTTCAGCGCGAGGCGGCCCCGCACCTCGTCATGATCCTCGAGGCCGGCGACCGCGATCCCCGGCCCGTTGCGCACGGTGAAGGCGACCTCCCGCTCCCCCGTGACCCGATCTCCGGTCATGGTCACGAAGCGCAACCGATGGGCGCCGTCCGGAATGCCGGTGGTGTCGAGGGAGAAATCGCCGGCGCTGCCTTCGAGCACCGCCAGCGGCGTCTCGACGCCGTCGAGATAGACGAGAATGCGCTTGGGCTTCTCAGTCATCGAGGATGGCCCGCTTGATGCGTTCGCTCACTGCATCATCGCGTCCGCCGAGGCCCCGCAGCAGCGCGTAGACGCCATAGACCGCCAATCCACTCAGGACGAGGGTCATCAGCAGGTCGAAAAGCCTCGGGTCTGCGGCGGCCACCGCCGTCCGGCAGAGACTGGCGAGGAGATCGAGATATGTCTGCAGGCGCTCGATCATCGCCTCATCCCTGCTGCAGAGAGAGGATATAGGCGGTGAGGTCGAGGGCTTCGCGCCGCGGCAGGGCGACCTTGCCGGCGGGAAGCCAGGGCGGCGCCAGGGTCACGACAAGGGCGCCGGCTGGCGCCTTCTCCCGGTCGACGATGTCGAAATACCAGGGATAGCCCGGCATCACCGATT
Organism: Dongiaceae bacterium; assembly: GCA_036270995.1. Classification (GTDB taxonomy): domain Bacteria; phylum Pseudomonadota; class Alphaproteobacteria; order Dongiales; family Dongiaceae; genus DASXQK01. The sequence goes on from DATBBO010000515.1 coordinate 10,117, forward strand.
GCGGCACCACGCTGCGCGGGTTGAAGAGATGGATCAGATTCCAGACGGCGCTCGGCTGGCGGTGGCCGGCATTGCTGAGATCGGGGCCCGCGCGCTCGGTGCCCAAGAGCGGCGGCGTGGCGCCGGCATAATCCGCCGCCTCGGATGGCCGGCCATAGGGCGCATCGATGAACAAGGGCCGGACGAGCTGAGAATGGCAATAGCCGCAGCCCTCGGCGAGATAGAGGGCGCGGCCGCGTTCGACCGCTGGCTCTGCCGCCGCATTCGGCCGCGCCGCATCCGCCGCGCGGCACTCGAGCGCCGGGCCGAGGGCGATGACCCAGGAGAGAAGAAAGAAGATCCCCGCCGATGACCAGGATCGCCTCGGGCCGGCGATGGAAGAGGGCGTTCAGGCGGATCATTGCGCCGGCTCCGCTGCCGCTGCCG
>DATBBO010000516.1:0-2529 GCA_036270995.1 Dongiaceae bacterium
CATCCCTGCCGGGTTCAAGGGCAGCTGGGAGACGCTGGAGACTCTGAGGAAGTATTACGCGATCTTCAATTGAGGCCTGCCCAGCCGCAGCGACGCCTCCGGGCTTTCGGCGTCCCCTGCCTGTTTCTGCAGGGGATTTACAGCGGATTTCTCCTCCTGCCTTCGCTCAGGATAGGCAAAAAGCAGCAACCTCGCGGCACTGTTCCGCCGACAGCAGCCGCGCTAGGAAGACCTTCTTCAACTAGTCTATATTTTCACGATATACGCAAAACACGTGTTAGGTCAATCGGAGATTCAGCCGCTTCGTGTCAGCGCGCCAGCTCCGGCTTGGTGGCCCAGATCGCCCCCATGACGGCACCCTTGATGAACGGCAACAGGACAAGGGTCAGAAGGAGGGTCGCGGGCAGGCCGATGGCCATCTCAAGCCAGGCGGGCGGGGAATACCATTGCTCGATGGAGAGCAGCAGCGGCACGACGATATGTCCCACGATCAGAATGGTGAAATAGGGCGCCACATCGTCCGAGCGGATGGCCTCGAAATCGAGCCCGCAGCTCCGGCAGCGGCTCCCGACCTTGAGATAGCCCGTGAACATGCCGCCGGCCCCGCAGCGCGGGCAGCAGCGCTTCAGCCCCCGCTTCGCGGCGCCCAGCCAGCCATCATTGCTTGCCATGTCGATCCACCCTTCGCTTCTCTGCTTCATCATATGAGCGGACAGGAGGGGCCCGGCGCTGCGGCCCGTTGCCGCGCGTCAGAGCGCCCGCGCTCGGGCCGTTCGCAGGGAGAAGGGATCAGGCGTCAGATCGCCGGCAGCTTGAAGGGGCGGAGCTTCTCGAAGGCGCGGGCGGCGCGGAGCACGGCGGCGTCGCCATGGGAGGGCCCGATGATCTGGAGACCCGCGGGCAGGCCCGCGGAGGTGAGGCCGCAGGGGACGGTGGCCGCCGGCTGACGCGTCAGGTTGAAGGGATAGGTGAAGGGCGTCCAGTCGGGCCAGTGACTGCCATCGGATTTGACGGGCACCTCGACGCCCACGGCGAAGGCGGCGAGCGGCAGAGTGGGCGTCAGCAGAAGGTCCCATTTTTCGTGGAAGCGGTTCATGCGCACGCCGAACTGCTCGCGATCCTTGACCGCCGCGAGATAATCCATGAGCGGCAGCTTCGCGCCGAGGGCCGCGATTTCCGTCAGGCCGGGATCCATGACGGTCTTCTGCTCGGCGCTGAAGACGCGCAACGCATTGGCCGCCCCGGGATACCAGTGATTGGTGAAGGTGATCGCGCAATCCGGGCCGATCTCGGGGTCAATCTCCTCGACGGTCGCGCCGAGCTCGCGGAAGGCCGCGGCGGCGCTTGCGACCAGCTTGGCGATTTCGCTCTCCACATGATGGCCCCCGAGGGTCGGGCTGAAGGCGATGCGCCGTCCCTTGACCCCGTCCTCGAGCCCCTCGAGATAATCGCGCCCGTCATAGGGCAGCGCGTACCAGTCGCGCGTATCCGGCTTGGCGATGACGGAAAGCATGAGGGCCGCATCGGCGACCGTCCGCGTCATGGGGCCGATATGGGCGAGGGTTCCGAAGGGGCTGAGCGGTGAGGCCGGCACGCGCCCGAAGCTCTGCTTCAGTCCGACGATGCCGGTGAAACCGGCGGGAATACGGATCGATCCGCCGCCATCGGTCCCGAGATGGAGCGCTCCCATCCCGCAGGCCGCCGCCACCGCCGCGCCACCGCTGGAGCCGCCCGGCGTCTTGCTCGGGTCCCATGGATTGCGGGTGATGCCGGTCAGCGGCGAATCCGTGACGCCCTTCCAGCCGAACTCCGACGTGGTGGTCTTGCCGAGGAGGACGGCACCTCCCTCGCGCAGCCGGGCGACGGAGGGTGCATCCTCCTCCCAGGCCTGCTTCGGATCGACGGCCTTGGAGCCGCGCAGCGTCGGCCAGCCCTTGGTGATCAGGAGGTCCTTGACGCTCGCCGGCACGCCGTCGACGCGTCCGAGCGGCCGGCCCTTGGCCCAGCGCTCCTCCGAGGCGCGCGCGGCGGCAAGCGCCGCTTCCTCATCCACGAGACAGAAGGCATTGAGGCGCGAGTTGTGCTTGGCGATCCGGTCGAGCGCCGCAATGGTGACCTCGACCGGCGAGAGCTTGCGGGCGCGGTAGAGATCGACGAGTTCGACGGCCGACAGCAAAGCGAGATCTTGGCTCACGGGACGGGGCTCCATGGCAGGGTGCGCCAAGATTGGGCGCAAGGAAGGGCGTTGACCCCGATTCCTGCACGAGGCGTGACGGATTGTCGAGGGCGTCGGCCAGAGCGTTGGCCAGAGCGTTGGCCAGAGCGTTGGCCAGAGCGTTGGATTGTGAAACGCGGCAGGGGGCGGCTAGACTGCCGACCCGCCATGGACTCCCTCAGCCTCACCGAGGGTCGCCGGCGCCTCAGCCTGCTGGCCATCAATCTCTGCGTGCTCGGCGTCGGCATCGACATGGGCGCGCTGGTGCCGCTGATGGCGCTTAGTCTCGCGGCGCGGGGCGTCGATGCGGCGGT
>DATBBO010000517.1:0-10572 GCA_036270995.1 Dongiaceae bacterium
GAGGCGCTGGGTATAGGGATGCTGAGGGTTGTGAAATATGGCATCTACCGTGCCGCGCTCCACCACGCGGCCGAGCTGCATGACCGCCACCTCCTCGGCGATCTCGGCCACCACGCCCATGTCATGGGTGATGAACATCACCGACATGCCGTAACTCGCCTGCAGCTCCTTGATCAGGTCGAGGATCTCCGCCTGGGTAGTGACGTCGAGAGCCGTCGTGGGTTCGTCGGCGATCAGCAGCTTGGGCCCGCAGGCGAGCGCCATCGCGGTCATCGCCCGCTGGCGCATGCCCCCGGAGAACTCGAAGGGATAGCTGTCGAGGCTCTGGCGCGGCCGGGGGATGCGGACCTGCTCCAGCACCTCGGCGGCGCGCTCGCGCGCCTCCGCCTTCGATACCTTACGATGGAGCAGGATCGTCTCGACGATCTGATGACCAATGGTATGGACCGGGCTCAGGCTCGACATCGGCTCCTGGAAGATCATGGAGATGTCACGGCCGCGGATGGAGCGCACCTCGCGGCCACGGGGGTCGAGCCGGGCAATGTCGACGATCCCGTCACGGGCCGAGGGTGTCTTGGCCCCGTGGAGCAGGACCTCGCCGCTCATGATCCGGCCGGGCCTGGGCACGATCTGGAGGATCGAGCGCGCGGTCACGCTCTTGCCGCTGCCGCTCTCGCCGACCACGCAGAGCGTCTTACCCCGCTTCAAGCTAAAGCTCGCCTCCTCCACCGCCTTGACGACCCCAAAGCCGGTGTCGAACCAGGTGCTGAGGTTCCTGACTTCGAGCAGCGTGTCGGGCAGTACCGGGCTCGCCATCGCTGACCTCAATGATGGCTATACGGGTCGGCGGCATCGCGGAGCCCGTCGCCGACGAAGTTCAACGCCAGCACTGCGATGATCACCGCGATGCCCGGCGCGAAGAGCCACGGCGCCGTGGCGATGGAGCGGATGTTCTGCGCCTCCTGCAGCAGCACGCCCCAGCTGATGATCGGCGGCTGCAGCCCGAGGCCGAGGAAGCTCAACGCGGTCTCCGCCAGGATCATGTTCGGGATCGCAAGGCTGACTTCCGCGATGATGTGGCTGATGAAGGAGGGCACCATGTGGCCGAAGATGATGCGCGGCTCGCTTGCCCCGTCGAGTCGGGCGGCAGTGACGAAATCCTCCGTGCGCAACGACAGGAACCGCCCGCGCACCACGCGGGCGAGATTGGTCCAACCGTAGAGCGAGAGGATTATGGTGATGCAGAGATAGATCCTGAGCGGCGGCCAGTTGGAGGGCAGCGCCGCGGCGAGGCCGAGCCAGAGAGGTGTCGTCGGCAGCGACAGGATGAACTCGATCACCCGCTGGATCGCATGGTCGATCCGGCCGCCGTAGTAGCCGGAGATGCCGCCCAGCACGACCCCGAGCATCAGGCTGAGGGCGACGCCGATGAGGCCGATGGACATCGAGATGCGGGTGCCATAGATCACCCGGCTGAAGAGATCGCGCCCCAGCCGATCGGCTCCCAGGAGATACATGGGGTTGGCCTGATCGATCGGCCCTATGAGCTTGTGCTCGAGCGTGAACAGGCCCCAGAGCTTATAGGGATCGGTCCTGACGAAGAAGGCGATGGGATACTTGACCTTGGGATCGATGACGAAGACCCGGCGCAGTGCCGCCTTGTCGATGGTGACCTTGAAGCCGTTGACATGGGGCCGGAATACCAGGTCGCCCTTGTCGTCCCGGTCGAAGAGATGGACCCATTGGGGAGGCGCATAGGTGTAGCGCGGCGTGAAGGCGAGCGGATCGAACGGCGCGATGAACTCGCAGAAGGCTGCCACAAGGTAGATCACGAGCAGCACCACAGCGCTCGCCATCGCCAGGCGGTGGCGCCGGAACTGCCACCACATGAGCTGCCACTGGGAGGCAACGGCGTGCCCGCCGCCTGGGAGCTTGCCGGCGGCTGCCATCGCCTCGAGTTCGCTCTCGACCGCCTCGCTCGGGACAGGCTCCCGCTCCGCCTCCTCCGGCGTCGTAGGCGGGCTAGCGGTCATAGCGGATGCGCGGGTCGAGCCAGGCCAGCAGCAGGTCGGAGAGCAGAGTCCCGAGCAACACAAAGATGCACTGGAACAGCAGCAATGCCCCGGCCAGGTACTGGTCCTGGGTCTTGAGCGCCTGGATCAGGATTGGTCCCGCCGTCGGCAGGCTGAGGACCGTGGCGACGATGACGTCCCCGGAGACGAGCGTTGGCAAGACCCAGCCCACCGTGCTGATGAAGGGGTTGAGGGCGATCCGCACGGGATAGCGCAGCGTCAGGGTCAGCTCCGGCAGGCCCTTGGCGCGGGCCGTCTCGACATAGGGCTTGTGCAGCTCATCCAGCAGATTGGCCCGCATGATGCGGATCAGCGCGGCGATTCCGGCGACGCCCAGCACCACCACCGGGATCCAGAGATGCCTCAGCAGGTCGGCGAGCCGGGCCATGCTCCAGGGCGCATTGACGAAGTCCGGCGAGAACAGCCCGCCCACCGAATAGCCGAGATAGACGACCGAGACATACATGACGAAGAGGGCGAGCAGGAAGTTGGGCGTCGCCATGCCGATGAAACCGAGGAAGGTGACGAGATAGTCCCCGAGCTTGTACTGGCGGAGCGCGGAATAGATGCCGATGGGAAAGGCGACGACCCAGACGAAAATGAGCGTGCAGCTCGCCACCAGGAAGGTCATGCCGAGGCGGGACCAGATGATGTCCGCCACCGGGGCGCGATATTCGAAGGAGACGCCGAGATCGCCCTGCAGCGCGTTCGCCACCCAGGAGATGTATTGGACATAGAGGGGCCGATCAAGGCCGTAATGATGGCGCAGATTGTCGAGGGTCGCCTGATCGGCCGGTGCGCCGGAGGTGGCGAGATCGGCGGCGTAGCTGGTGACGAAGTCGCCCGGCGGCAGCCGCATGATAATGAAGGAGACCAGGGACACCGCGAAGAAGGAAGGGATCATCCAGATCAGGCGGCGGACTATGAAGCGATACATTCGCCCGTCTCCCGTCGGAATGGCGACGGCCGCCCGACCCAGGGTCGAGCGGCCGTCATGTCCATAGCTCCATTGCGGCTACTTGGAGAAGTAGTACTGCTCCGTGTTGCTGGCGACCGGCGCCGGATAGGTCCAGGCCGTCCAGGCCACCGGCACGTTGTGCATGTTGTTCTTGACCACGGCATACAGGTCGCCCGGCGTGCTGATGCCGTAGGCATAGAACTCGTCCGCGGCGATGTCGAGAATCTGCTTGAAGAGCTCCTTCTGCTTCTCCGCGTCAGCAGAGCCCTTGAGCTCCCGGTACAGATCCATCTGCTTCTTGACCGCGGCGGGAGGCGCCTCGCCATCCTTGCCGGCGCTGGCGTACCAGTCGCCCCAGGGAACGGCGAAAAGGGATTCGTTCCAGAACGGGAAGTAGAAGGTGGGCTCGAGCATGGCGTCGGCCGAACCGCCGCTTCCCTCGAACACCGTCGCGTCCTGGTCGTTCTTGTCCTTGCGGTCGTAGAAGAGCGTGCGGTCGACGGTCTGGGTCTTGGCGTCGATGCCGACCTTCTGCCAGTACTGGGCGACGAGTTGGGTCGCGTCGAGCCAGTCGCCAAGCGCCGGGATCACCATGATGGTGAAACTGATCCGCTTGCCATCGGGGCCCAGGCGGAAGCCCTGGTCGTCCTTCTTCGGATAGGCCTTGTCGAGATACTCGTTGGCCTTCTTGACGTCGTATTCGGTGTACTGCTTGGCCAGCCTCTCGTTGTAGTAGGCCGATTCCTTCCGCGGGCCCGCCTGCCAGGGCTCACCCTGGCCGAGATAGGCGGAATCGATGATCGATTGGCGGTCGATCGCGTAGGAGAGGCCGATGCGGAAGTCCTTGTTGTTGAAGATCTCCCGCTTGACCGGATCCTTATGGGTCAGGTTCAGCGAGATGATCGCGGTGTTCATGTCAGAGTTCTTCTCGTCGATCAGCCGGTAGTCGCCCTTCTGGGCGCTATCAAGGAAGACCGCGCGGTTGGAGTTGGAGTTGATATGGCGATCCTGGTAGTCGATCTCGCCGTTCACCACCTTCAGCACCAGGGTCTGCACGTCGCCGTTCACGCTGATTTGCAGCTTGTCGATATAAGGAAGCTGGTTGCCGGCGGTGTCGACCTTGAAATAGTAGGGATTGCGCTCGAAGGTGACGATCGTGGCGCCCCCGACATAGGGGTCATGGATCATCCAGGGCTCCATCACCGGCCGGTCGGGATTCTGCCAGCGCTCGTTGGCCTCGGTGTCGACGGCGCATTTCTTGATGTAGAGCTCGGACCAGCTCTTGACCCCCGCCTGCTGGATGAGCTGGTCGAGGTTCGTCTTGTTGTACTGCGGCATGAACTGCGAGCAGTAATGTTTGGCCATCATGTCGATCTGCACGCCGTAGACGCTGGCGAGGCGCTGCAGGAACAGCCCGTAGGGGCTGGCGAACTTGATCTTGAAGCTCTGGTCGTCGATCTTGGTGAATTCCCCGACCTGGTCGTCGACCGTCAGCCAGTCCGGCGGGCTCGGGAACAGATCCTTGTTCCGGGCGATGTCGTTGACGAAGAAGCCGACATCGTCGGAGGTGAAGGGCTGCCCGTCCGACCACTTCAGCCCCTTGCGCAGCTTGAAGGTGAACTCGGTCGCGTCGGCATTGCCCGAGAACTCCTCCGCCAGATTAGGGATTACCTTGCCGGTCCAGTCGCGGTCCCACGCGACGAGCGGCTCGTAGCCTGTGATTCGGAACATCCAATTGCGGTCGGAGCCGCCGACCATGCCGCTGCGCCAAGTGCCGCCATATTGGCCGACCTGCTCCACCGGCGTCTCGACCCGCGGGTTCTCCGGCAGGCGCTGCTCGACCGGCGGCAGCTTGCCGGACTTGACTGCATCGTCGAGGGTCGGCGACTGGTGGTAGTCAGCGGCTGCTGCACCGGTCAGCACCGCGAAGCCGACCAATGCCGCGCCGGCGGTCGCGACCAAGCCGCCTCCCGCCCGCGTCAACCAGGACCGGAAATTCATCTTGCCTCTCCCTGTTTTCGAGCCGCAGCTTTGCAGAGATCGCCTGATTTTCCGCGGCAAGCCTGAATGCTGACACAGGCCCAAATTCACTGTCAATGAAAGTTGTCAGTCAACTCGTGGCCGCTCATCAGACCCCGGCCCGTCGGCGAGCCAGCCCAGCACCGCCGCGGCCGACTGGTCGGCCGGGGCCGCAAGGGGCGCTCGGGCCGCGGGCGAGGTTCGCAATGTCGCCGCGATGCGGGCGCAGACCATCTCCAGGGTCGCGTCGTCCATGCGCCGCACATCCATCTGCAGGATGCCGCGGTCGGCGTAGAGGGTGCGCAGCAGGATGCGCGGCTCGGCCCGGGCGAGCGCACGCGCCAGGTCATGGGCAGCGAGTCCGGCGGCGGCCGGGTCGACCGCGATGATTACGCGCCAGAACGGATTGCCGGTCTCGTCGCGGACCACGGAGGCCGTCAGGCCCGGCAGGCCAGCCAGCTTCGCAGCACCAGCCCGGGCGCGCGCCTCGACCGCTGCCTCGAGAGCGGCATGGTCGAGCGCGGCCCAGCGCTCCAGTGCGGCGATCGCTCCCATCACCGCCTCCTTGCCAGCCTTGAGCGGCCGGCCGATGCCACGCTGCTGGGCATAGCAGGCGCGGATCAGATCGCGCCCGCCGGCGACGATTCCGGCTGTCGGCCCACCGATCGCCTTCTGGGCGCTGAAGATCACGAGATCGGCGCCGGTGGCGAGAAAACTCTGCCAGCCATACTCGGCGGCGGCGTCGACGATGACCGGCACGCCGGCCTCGCGGCAGGCGGCGGCGAAGGGGGCGAGCGCGATCATGCCGGTCTGCACGCAGTGATGGGAGATGACATAGATGGCGGCAGCGGTGTTCGCCGAGAGTGCCGCCTGCAGCTGATAGAGGCCGCTCTCCGTTGCCGCGCCGACCTCGATCACCTTCGCGCCGGTCAGGCGCAGATCGCCGGTGATGGAGGAGCCGTAATTGACGACATGGCCCTTCTGAATCACCACCTCGCCGCGCATGCCTCTGGTGTCGGGGAGCCGCTCGATGCAGCCGAGGTCGAGCCCGGTCATGCATGCGGCGACCGCGGTCACGATGCCGGCCGAGCTGCAGCCGGTGACAAAGCCGGCCTCGGCGCCGGTTACCCGCGCGATCACCCGGCTCGCCGCCGCCTGGAGCTCGGACATGTCGACGGAATGCGGCAGGATCGCCGCGATCGCCGCCACGACCTCGGCGCTCACCGGGCTCGCACCGAAGACCGTCTCCGTGCCGGAGGCGTTGAGGAGATGCGACAGGCCATAGCGCGCGAAGAGATCCGGCGGCTTGCTCATGATCGATCTCCCTCTGAGCGGCCCCGTGGCCGCTTGTGCAAATCTGTCTGATAAGTTTACATTTGTCGAGGCGGCACCTTCTCTGATCCCACCCCGGACCAAAGCCCGATGAAAATCACCGACATCGAGACGATCGTGCTGCGCCTGCCGGAAGTGAAGGCGATCGGCGACGGCTGCCAATCGATCCTGCTGGTCCAGGTGCGGACCGATGAGGGCATCACCGGCATCGGCGAGGTCCACACCAATCCGACCGTCAGCAAGGCCATCATCGAGGCACCCCTCTGCCATGTCGCATCCCGCGGCCTCAAGGAGGTGCTGCTCGGCGAGAACCCGCTGGAGGTCGGCCGGCTCTGGGACAAGATGTATGCCGCTACCCAGACCTACGGCCGGCGCGGCGCGGTGATGCATGCGATCAGCGGCATCGACATCGCGCTCTGGGACATCCTGGGCAAGGCGCTGGGTCAACCCATTCACCGGCTGCTCGGCGGGGCGCGAGCCGATCGCTTTCCAATCTACGCCAGCGACCTGATGCCCGACACCACGGAGGCGACCGTCGATCTCGCCCGGCGCCATCAGGCGGCGGGCTACCGGGCCATGAAGCTCGGCTGGGGAACCCTCGGCCGGTCGTTCCGCGAAGATGTCAGACGAGTTTCGGCAGTGCGGGAGGCCGTCGGCGAGGACATGGACCTGATGGTCGACATCGGCACGCCCATCCCCTTCGACGATGCGCTGCGCCTCGGCCGCGCCTTCGCCGAGCTCGACGTCTATTTCCTCGAGGAGCCGCTCTCGCCCGACGATCTCGACGGCTTCCGGCGCCTCGTGGCGGCTTCTCCGACGCCGATCGCGACAGGCGAGAAGGAGACGACCCAGTTTGCCTATCTCGACCTGATGGAGCGCGGCGGACTGCGCATCATCCAGCCCGACGTCGCCCGGGTCGGCGGCATCTCCGAGTCTCTGCGCATCGCCGCCCTTGCCGAGGCCCGCAATGTGCAGATGATCCCCCATTGCTGGGCAACGGACATCCTGGTGGCCGCGACCCTGCATGTGATCGCAACGCTCAGGCGCTGCCCCTATCTGGAATACAACGTGACCGACAATCCGCTGCGCCGCCAACTGCTCACCCGGCCGATCCGGCCGGTCGACGGCATTGTCACCGTCCCCACGGGCCCCGGCCTCGGCATAGAGATCGACGAGGAGACGGTGCAGCGCTACCGGGTGGATCAATGAGTCCGAGCGAGGCGGCACCCGCGGTGCTCATCGCCGCGATCGAGGCGCTTCATATGCGCCTCGGCCGGGTCGAGGAGAAGGCGGACGGGACACAGGAAGTTCTCCTCGTGCGCGTCACCACCGATACCGGCCTTGTCGGCCATGGCGAGGCCGTCTCCAACGCCACGGTCGCGCGCAGCATCGTCGCCGCTCCCCGCTCCGCGCCCTTCCGCCACGGCCTCGCCGTCTCGCTCATCGGCGCCGACGCTCTGGACCCGGAGGCGCGCTGGCTCGACATGTACAACGCGACCCGCTGGTACGGCCGCCGGGGCGCCGCGATCCATGCCATGGCCGCCGTGGACACCGCGCTCTGGGACATCCTCAGCCAGAGCCGGGGCCTCTCCTGCCATGCGCTCTGGGGCACCAGGCGCCGGCGGATCCCCGCCTATGCCAGCGTGCTGTTCCCCGAGACGCCCGGCGAGGGCGGCAGGTTGGCGGAGAGTCTCCTCGCCCGCGGCTTCAAGGCGATCAAGTTCGGCTGGGGCCGCTTCGGGCGCGACCGCTCCTGGGATCTGGAGATGCTGGCGGAGATCCGCGAGGCGGTCGGACATGAGGTCGCGGTGATGGTGGATGCGGGGCGCTGCTGGAGCATTCAGGACGCCGTCATCCGCGCACCCGAGCTGTTCGAGCGCTTCGATCTCCTCTGGCTCGAGGAGCCGCTGCATGAGGACGATCTGGAGGGCTATGGCCATCTCGCGCAGGTCCTCAGCGGCCTTCATGCCGGCGCGCGCGTTGCCGCTGGCGAGACCGAGGAGAGGGAGAGCGATTTCGCAGCGCTGCTCGAGCGGGGCGTCAAGGTGATCCAGCCCGATGTCGGCCGCGCCGGCGGGCTCACGGTGTGCCGCCAGCTCTCCACCCTCGCCCACCAGCGCGGCGCCTGGTGCCTGCCCCATTGCTTCGGCACCGGCGTCAATCTCGCCGCCTCGGCGCAGTGGATGGCGAGTGCGGAAGACGCCCCCTTCATGGAGTATCCCGTCACGCCTTCGCCGCTGCGCAACGAGCTCGTCACCGGCCTGCCCCGCATGGTCGACGGCATGGTCGAGGTGAGCGACGCGCCCGGCCTCGGCATCCGCCTGGACCCGGAAGTGATCGCGCGGTATCGGGTTGATTAGGCTTCGCCGCACGAGCCCTCTCCCGCGCTTTGGAGCGGGAGAGGGAAAGAAGCTGGACCGACGAAACTAGGGAAAGTCTGACATGATCGATCTCTCCGGCATCGAATCGAGCCTCGTCGACGACAGCATCAAGGGCATGCCCGGAGGCTTGCGGCCCATCCGCCTCTCCGAGATCGGCCGACAGGGCTGGAACCTGCTGCGCGAGGACATGCCCTTGCCGCTGGCGGTGATCCGTGCCCCGGCGCTGACCCATAACGGCGACTGGATGCGCCGTTTCCTGGGCCGTTCCGGTGCCGTGATCGCGCCCCACGGCAAAACGACCATGAGCCCGCAGCTCTTCAAGCGCCAGATCGACGACGGCGCCTGGGGGATCACCATCGGCTCAGTGCAGCAGCTCCAGGCCATCCGCCATGCCGGCGTCGACCGCGTGGTCTTGGCCAATCAGCTGATCGGCCGGCGCGCGATCCGCTACGTGCTCGACGAATTGGCCCGCCATTCGGATTTCGATTTCTACGCACTCGCGGATTCCGAGGCCAATGTCACTCTGCTCGCCGCCGCGGCGCGCGAGGCTTCCATCGGCCGCCCGCTACAGCTCCTGGTCGAGGGCGGCATCGTCGGCGCGCGGACCGGGGCTCGCGATCTGAAGACGGCGCTCGGCGTCGCCCGCGCCATCAAGGCTGCCGAGCCCTATCTCGCGCTGCGCGGCGTCGAGGGCTATGAGGGCATCCTGAACGGCCCCGACGCGGCCGATACGGAGGCCAAGGTCGCCCGCTTCCTCGATTTCCTGGCGGAGATCGCGCTGACCTGCGCCAAGGAGAATCTCTTCGCCCCCGGCGCCGTGATCCTTTCCGCCGGCGGCTCGACCTTCTACGACATGGTGGCCGAGCGTTTCCGCGCCGCGGATCTGAAGCAGCGCTTCCTCGCGGTGACCCGCAGCGGCTGCTACCTCACCCATGATTCCGGCTCCTATCGCGAGCGCTTCGCGCAGCTCCGGCGGCGCCATCCGGATGTGGACGATCTGGGCCCGGGGTTGGAGGCAGCGCTGGAGGTCTGGGCCTATGTCCAGTCGCGGCCCGAGCCGGGCAAGGCGATCCTCACCATGGGCCGGCGCGATGTCAGCTTCGATTCCCGCCTGCCCCAGCCGGAGAAGTGGTTCCGCCCCGGCGCGGGCAAATCGGCCAAGGATGTGAAGCCGATCGGCCAAGGCCACGCGGTGGTGAATCTCAACGACCAGCATTGCTGGCTCGACATCCCCGCGGACAGCCCGCTCCAGGTGGGCGACATGGTGAGCTTCGGGATCTCCCACCCCTGCACCACCTTCGACAAATGGCAGGTGATCTGCATCGTGAGCGAGGACTACGACATCGTCTCGGCGATCCGGACCTTTTTCTGAGGGAGCCTGTTCCATGCCGCGCGACCCCCGCCACGACATCCTCTTCGAGCCGGTCCGGATCGGCCCCAAGACCTTGAAAAACCGCTTCTACCAGGTGCCGCAGTGCACCGGCGCGGGCGTGCTGAAACCCGGCGCCAATGCGGCCCATCGTGCAGTCAAGGCCGAGGGCGGCTGGGCGGCGCTCTGCACCGAATCCTGCTCGATCCATCCCGAGGTCAACCAGACCTTGTCGGTCTGCACGACGATCTGGGACGAGGGCGACGTCATCGCCCATCGCCACATGACCGATGAGTGCCACAAATGGGGCGCGCTTGCCGGGGTGGAGCTGGGTGCGGGCGGCGTCAAGGACAACATGCTGACGCGCTATGTGGCGCCGGCCTTCGACCGCTTCCCTTCTGCGGGCATCCCCAAGGTCTATACCTATGAGGCGCGGGAGGA
>DATBBO010000518.1:0-2295 GCA_036270995.1 Dongiaceae bacterium
TATCTGACCGGGAACATGGCGAAGGATTTGCCCGCCATCGGATCGACGTCGAGGGTGGCGATGAGGTCGGCGATGTCGTCGGCCTCCGTGCTGGTGCCGACATACATCAGCAGATGGTGCGGCGCGTCGATGAAGAGCAGACGGCCGGGCGGCAGCATCGGCTCGGCGACGGCTTTCAGCGAGTCCGGCGAGGCGAAATGCACCGGGATGATATGGATGCCGAAGCCCGGATCGAAGCCGATGCGGCCGCCGACGCTCTCGAGGATGGGCGGCACCTTGGACGCCTGGTCGAGAGGAATGATGTTGTAGCCGCCGTCCTGCGGCACCATGGCGGCGCCAGCGAGCGCGAGCATGTCCTCGAGCAGCCCGAGGAGGTCGGACTTCGGGATCGGGCTCATGGTACGGAAGGTGACGGTGCCCTGGACCTTCGGGTCGATGGAGTAGTTGAGCTTCAGCATGTCGCCGAGGACGCTGGAGATCACCTCATGCACATCGGCGCCGACGAAGTTGACCATCACCTTGTCGCTGCCAGTGACCGTGATGGGCGGCGAGGGCGCGGTCGGGCCGGGGGCGGCGGCGGCCACCTGATAGATGACGGGCCGGGCCAGCGGCGATTCGCGGCCGGTGGGCGGCGGCCCGATGGCGGCCTCCTTGCCCGAGATCGACGCCCCAGCTCCGGCCACCTGCCAATGCTTCAGATTGGGATCGGTCAGCTCGGTCGTGGGGCCCGATGAGGTGGGCGCCGGCTCCGCCTCGATCCCCAGCTCCTTGCAGCCCAGGAGCAGGGTGAGGGCGACAAAGGGAAGGATGCGGCCTAGCCTGCGCTGCCCGCCCGCGCGGGCCAGATGGGGATTATCGCCGGGAGCCCACCGAGCCCCGACCTCGTTCCGCCGTGATGCCAGCCGTCGGGTCAATCTGCTGCCCGGATTGGGCGCAGGTTGATGGAATGCTGCTTGTGAGCTGGAGACACCCTTCACCCCCTGGTGCGAAAGAACATTTTAAGGGCCAAGCCCGCCGGGGCGCAAGCTTCATGGGGTGGCGATAGGCGGCTGTTCAGGGTTGCACGACCGGGGGTTGCAGCGAGGCCTGCCGATCCCGGGTGAGGTGCAAGACAACGAGATGCCTCGTCGAGTTTCTTTCGGATGGCGGCTGGCTCAGACCCGCGAAGCCTGGCGGGGGGCGGGATGCGCCGGCTCCAGGCCGAGCTGGGCCTTCAGGCAGTTGAAGCGGTTGCGGCTGACGGGAACCGTGTAGCTCCGCTCGCCGGCAAGCTCGATGATGCCGTTGTCGCCGGCGCGCCTTAGCCCGGCGATGTGCTGCAGATTGACGATATGACTGCGATGGACCCGAAGGAACCGGCCGGCATCCAGGCGTTGCTCGACTTCGCCGATGGAGAGCGGGCAGAAGAGCTCGCTTCTGCCATCGAAGACGGTGGTGTAGTGGGCATTCGCGTGGATGGCAATGATCGCCTCCACCGGCAGGAAATGGGTGGCTCCCCCCTGCTCGACGGGAATATGGCGGGCTGGGCGGCGCGGCGGCCCGCCGGCGCCGCCCAGCGGTCCGTAGCTGCCCTGGCCGAGATCCGGTTCCGCGCCGCCACCCGGGGCAATCAGCGCTGCGGCCGAAACCGGCGGGAGGGTGGCCGCTGGGGTCAAGTCCGGCGGCGAGGCGACCGGCGCGGGAGGTACTGCGGCCTTGCTCGAACGCTCGGGCACGAGGGCCAGGAGGAAGCTGCCCGAGACCAGGAAGGCAACGATGGCGACGATGCTCGCCAGCAGGTCGGAGGAGATTGCCGCTTCGCCATTGGCCCCGCCCGAGGCCGGCGGGTGAGGAAAAACGGTGAGCCCGCTCATGGCGGTGTAATGCATGCCGGCGATCGCCACGCCGAGGGCGGTGGCCGACAGGATGAGCGGCGGCCGGCCGCTGCGTCCGCCCGCGAGCCAGAGCGCCAGGCCCGAAGCGGCGATGCCGACCGCAACACTGGCAACGACGAAGGTGAGGCGATGCTCGAGATGGGCGCTGGCATGAAGCGCGGTCATGCCGATGTAGTGCATGGTGGCGATGCCGATGCCCATGAACACAGCGGCGGCCGTCAGGCGCAGCGCAGAGGGCGGACCGGCGCTGATGGCGAAGACGGCGATGCCCACGACGATGACGCAGCCAGGAAGGACAGCAGGGTGGGGAAAACGAGGAAGTCGACGGGAAACGGCAGCCGCGCCGCCAGCATGCCGACGAAGTGCATGGCCCAGATGGCGACGGCCAGAGAGATCGCCGCCCCCGCCAGCAATAGTCGCC
>DATBBO010000519.1:0-2008 GCA_036270995.1 Dongiaceae bacterium
GGCGACGAGAAACTTCTTCTTGTCGAGATAGTCGACCCATTTCGTGTCGGCGGAGATGAAGATGCCCGCCGGCGCGCCGTTCTCGATCTGCTTGGCGAGATCGCCGCTGGCGCCGAAGGAGAGGACGACCTTGCCCTTGCCCGCTGCGGCGAAGTCATTGGCGATATCGGTCATCGCATCCTTGGTGCTGACCGCGGCGAAGACGATGGTGTCGTCCGCCCGCGCCACGCCGGCGCCAAGGCCCCCGATGCCCAGGCCGAATGCGACCGCCAGAGCGGCTGACAGAAAACGCCTTCTTGAAATCATGGCAGGTGCCCCCCTCGCTCATCTGGCGATATATCTCGATGAATATATCGTAACGAGTCGGGCATAAGCGGGTCAAGGCTGAGCACCCGCCTCGCCGCGGCTACGGGAATCCAGGGCCGGAGGTACCGCTATTCGTGACTAAGGCGAGTGGCCAAAGGATCCGGTCGAGCGCGGCTTCGCTTGGCTTCGCGTGGTAGAAGAGCTCGCAGAACTGCCGGGCCGCGGCTCGCTCGTCCCAGGGGAAGATCTCCGGATGCAGCGTCGCAGCCAGCCAGCGAAGCCCCAGCAGGCGATTGATGCCTGGCGGTTCGTCGATCCAGCCGAAAGGCAGCGCCGGCGCCAGATCGATGCGATGCGCCTCGACGGCCCGCAGCCCCTTCCAGCCCGGCGCGTTCGGCATCGCGCGGTAGAGCCCCGCATCCTGGGTGATCACGACATCGGGATCCCAGCGCGCGATCTCCGCCAGGGTCGTCTTCGCCGGCGCCGAGGAGCCGGTCGGCGGCGCCAAATTGCGCCCGCCCGCCATCTCCACGATCTCGCCCAGCAGCGAGCCGGCCGGGCCCGTCTGCAGCCCCGTCGCCCCGCGCGCGTAATAGACGCCGGGCCGCTGCGCCGGCGGCAGGGGAGCAAGCCCGGCCTCGATCTCCTTCAGCTCCCCGGCCGCGTAGTCCGCGAGCCGCTCGCCTGCGGCCGCGTCGCCCAGCAGGGGGCCGAGCCGCCGCAGGATCTCGGGTGTATGGGCGAGGCGCCCGTCGAACAGGAGATAAGGGATGCCCGTCTCCCGCTGGATCTTGTCGGCGAGGGCGGCGTAGTCCGGCTCGACATCGCCGATATCGAGGATGACATCCGGATGCAGCTGGGCGATTGCCTCGGCTATGGGCGGCTTCTTGCTCGTCAGCCGGCCGATCACGGGAAGCCCGGCATAGGCCGGTGGCAGCAGGGCATGGGTTTCCGGCGGGAGTGCGCTGGGCCAGCCGATGAGCTTCTCCGGTGCCACGGCGTAGAGCAGGAGGGCGGCCGGCGGCCCCGCCGGCATCACGCGGTGGACCTCTGCGGGTATCATGACATGCCGGCCGGCGGAATCGGTGACCTCGATGCCACCAGCCATCCTTGCCGGCGGCAGGACTCCCCAGAGGCAAAGCAGCAGGAGAAGGATGCGGAGGCGACGGCCGGTCATCGGCCTGTCTCAATGGCGCACGGGCGCAACCGGCTCCTTCGCTTCATCCAGAGCGGCCGCGATCCGCCGGCCCGTCAGGAAGGAGAGCGAGAAGGAAACCTGGAACCGGTCGGGAGTCGCAAGACTCAGGATGAGCGCGGAGCCGTCGGCCGCCTGCTGCAGCTCCCAGCTCTCGGCGGGGTAGACGATGCGCAGGCTCGGATCGCGATAGCGGCGCCGGAGCGCCTGCTCGATCAGGCCGGGGAAGGTCATCAGCAAAGCGGACAGACACTCGACGGGCAGCACCAGTGAGGCCGCTTCGCCGCCGGGCTTGCGCAGATTGATGCGCAAGGTCTCGCCGTTGGACGAAAGCTCGCAATCGGTCAGCTTGCTCGCTTGGATGACCTCGGCCACCGCGACGCTCCTCTCCGCTCCGCGCAACGATATATTCATCGGAATATATCGACAAGTCTTCTCGGACAATGACGGGCCACGCCCCGCACCGGTAACCGAATGTTGCCGGCGCCGAGCCTGTAACAAGACGTT
>DATBBO010000520.1:0-5803 GCA_036270995.1 Dongiaceae bacterium
CCGTCGCCGCCACGACGACCACCATGATGGTCAGCCATTCCTATGCCCATCTGCGGGAGAAGCCGACCACCAAATCCACCCTGCTGGCGACCCTGAAGCACGGCACCAAGGTCGAGGTGCTGGACAAGGTCGACGACGGAAAATGGACCCATGTGAAGGTCGCTGGCAAGGAAGGCTATATCTCCACCAGCCTGCTGAAGTAGCCGCGCTTCTCACGTAATCGCGTTGGCCGCAACCGGCTGGTGAACCGCCGCTCGAGGGGGCGGCGGCTGCGATTGCCTCAGGCGGCCTTCGCGCCGGCGCGATCCACCGGGTGCGCCGGCGCCGGGACCGCGGCCACGGGCGGCTTCTGCCGGCCGACGCCGAACCAGCCGGCGACCCGCTCCATATAGAGATAGAGCACCGGGGTGATGTAGAGGGTCAGGAGCTGGGAGAGGGCGAGGCCGCCGACAATGGCGATACCCAGCGGCCGGCGGGCCTCCGAGCCCGTGCCGAGGCCCATCGCGATGGGGAGGCACCCCATGAAGGCGGCCATGGTGGTCATCATGATGGGCCGGAAGCGGATGATCGAGGCCTCGATGATCGCCGCCGCCGGCGCCATGCCGATGCCGCGCTGCCGCTCGAGAGCGAAGTCGATCATCATGATGGCGTTCTTCTTGACGATGCCCACCAGCATGATGATGCCGACGAAGGCATAGAGGCTGAGGGGCAGGTCCGCGAGCTCGAGGGCGATCAGCGCCCCCATGCCGGCCGAGGGCAGGCCCGAGAGAATCGTGAGCGGGTGGAAGAAGCTCTCATAGAGAATGCCGAGCACGATGTAGACCACGAGGATGGCGAGCGCCAGCAGGAGGCCCAGCCCCTGGGTCGAGGCCTGAAAGGCCTGGGCGGTGCCCTGGAAGCTCGTCTCCACGGTGGCGGGCAAGCCGATGGACTCCTCGATCTTTCGGATATCCTGCTCCGCCTGGCCGAGAGTCCGCCCGGGCGGGAGGTTGAAGGAGATGGTGACCGCAGGGAGCTGGCCCTGATGGTTGACCGTCAGCGGGCTGGTACCGTGGGTGATCTGCACCAGCTCGCGCAGCGGCGTCAGCGTGCCGGAGGCCGAGCGGATATAGAGCCGCGAGAGCGCCGCCGCGTCCTTCTGGAACGGTTCTTCCAGCTCGATGATGACCTGATATTGGTTGGACGAGGTGTAGATCGTCGAGATCTGCTGGGCGCTGAAGGAGGCGGCGAGCGCCTGCTCGATCTGCTCGGCGGAGATCCCGAGTGCCGCGGCCCGCGTCCGATCGATCGAGACGTTGACCGTCGGGCCGGCGAGATCCATGTCGCTGGTGACGTCGGTGAAGCCGGGCGCCTTCTGCAGCGCGTCCACGAGCTTCCCGGCCGTGGCGTAAAGATCGGGCAGGCTGAGGCTCTGCAGCGTGTACTGGTACTGTGATTTGGTGAAATTGCCGCCGACGCGGATCACCGGGGGATTCTGCATGTAGACGTTGATGCCCGGGATCTGGGCCAGCTTCGGCCGGAGCTCCTGGATCACCTCATCGGCCGAGAGCTTGCGCTTCTCGCGTGGGATCAGCCGGATGAAGATGTTGCCCGAATTGCTGGCCGCCCGGGGACCGCCGGCACCGACCGCCGACATGGTCCTCTCCACATTGGGGTCCTCGCGGATCAAATCGACCACGGCCTTCTGGTGGCGCACCATCTCGGCGAAGGAGAGCCCGTCGGCGCCCTCGGTATAGGCGACGATCTGGTTGGTGTCCTCGCTGGGGATGAAGTCCTTCGGGATATCGCGGAAGAAGTAGACCGTGCCGGCCAGGCTGCCGAGGAAGACGAGGAAGATCAGCGGGCGGTGGGCGACGGCCCATTTGAGCGAACTCGCGTAGCCGCCTTGCATCAGGTCGAAGGACCGCTCGAAGAAGCGATAGACCAAGCCATGCCTCTCCCCGTGATGGGCGCGCACGAAGCGGCTGCAGAGCATGGGCGTGAGAGTCAGGGAGACGAGGCCGGAGACCAGGATCGCCATGACGATGGTGACGGCAAACTCATGGAGCAGGCGCCCGATGATGCCGCCCATGAACAGCACGGGGATGAAGACCGCCGCCAGCGAGAGGGTCATGGAGATGATGGTGAAGCCGATCTCCCGCGAGCCCTTGATCGCCGCCTGCAGCGGGGTCTCGCCCGCCTCGATATGGCGGACGATGTTCTCGAGCATGACGATGGCGTCGTCCACGACGAAGCCGACCGACAAGGTGAGCGCCATGAGCGAGAGGTTGTCGAGGCTGTAGCCCATCAGGCTCATGCCCGCGAAGGTGCCGATGACCGAGATCGGCAAGGCGAGCGAGGGGATGATGGTGGCCGAGAGATTGCGCAGGAAGATGAAGATGACCATCACCACCAGGGCCGCGGCCAGCATCAGCGAGAACTGGACATCGGAGACGGCGGCGCGGATCGACTGGCTGCGGTCGTAGATGATGTGAAGATTGACCGCAGGGGGGAGCTGGGCCTCGAAACCCGGCAGCACGGCACGAATCGCGTTCACCACCTCGATGGTGTTGGTGCCCGGCTGGCGGTCGACTGCGAGGACCACGGCCCGTTCATCGTTGAACCAGCTCGCGACCTTGTTGTTCTCGACGCTGTCCACGATGGTCCCGATATCGCCCAGGCGCACCGGCGAGCTGTTGCGGTAGGCGACGATCTGCTGGCGGAAGGTGGCGGCGTCGAACATCTGGCCGTTGGCCTTGATGTTCTGGGCGGTCTTCGCCCCCTCGAGGCTGCCGGTCGCCAGGTTGACATTGCCGGCCTGGGCGGCGGCCTGGACCTCGTCCAGGCCGATGCCGCGGGAGGCGAGGGCATCGGGATTGAGCTGGATGCGCACGGCGAATTTCTGCGAGCCGTAGACATCGACCTGGGCGACGCCGGGCAGGGTCGAGATGCGCTGGGCGAGCTCGCGCTCGGCGTATTCGTCCACCTGGCTCAGCGGCAGGGTCGGCGAGGACAGCGCCATGAAGAGGATGGGCGCGTCCGCCGGATTGACCTTGCGCATGGTCGGCGGGTCGGGAAGCTCGGCGGGCAGGTCGCGCAGGCTGCCGGCGATCGCCGACTGCACGTCCTGGGCCGCACCGTCGATGTTGCGGTCGAGCGCGAACTGCAGAACGATGCGCGTCGACCCCTGGCTGCTGGTCGAGGTCATCGAATCGATGCCGGCGATGGTCGAGAACTGGTTCTCCAGCACCGTGGCCACGGCCGAGGCCATGGTCTCGGGATCGGCGCCCGGGAGCTTCGTCGTCACCGAGATGGTCGGGAAATCCACATTGGGCAGCTCGCTGACCGGGAGCTGGGAATAGCCGAAGACGCCGAAGATCACGAGCGCGATCATCAGCAGGCTGGTCATGACCGGCCGGGTGATGAAGAGCGCGGAGATCCCCATCGCTAATCCCCCGCCTGCTGGGTCGGGCTTTCGGTCTGATCGGCGGCGGCATCCTGGGACATGGCCGCCTTGCTCGCCTTGATGGAGACCTTCATCCCCGGCGCCAGGCGGAGCTGGCCGTCGATCACGACCCGATCGCCGTTCTTCAGGCCCTCGGAGATCACGCTGACCCCGCCATCCTCATGGGCGACCTTGACGTTCTGGGCGGCGACCGAGCTGTCAGGCTTGACGATATAGACATAGCGCCCGTCCTGTCCGTCATTGACGGCCTCGGAGGGGATCGTCACCGCGGCGTCGAGAGTCTGCAGCACGATGACGGCGTCGACGAGCTGGCCCGGCACCAGCCTGAGATCGGCATTGTCGAAGCTCGCCTTCAGCTCGATCGTGCCGGAGGCGGCGTCCACGGCGTTGTTGATGAAATCGACCTTGCCCTTCAACCGGCTGCCGGTGGGATCGCCGGGAATGCCGATGATGACGGCAAGCTTGCCCTTGGCCATGCGGCGCTGGAGCAGCGGCAGGTCTCGCTGGGGAAGCGACAGGGTCACGGCGATGGGCTGGAGCTGGTTGATGACCACGAGCGGCAGGTCGTTCGCCTTCACCAGATTGCCGGGCTCGACCAGGATGCGGCCCGTCTTTCCGTCGATGGGTGAGCGGATCTCCGTATAGCCGAGCTGAAGCTTGGCAAGCTCGATGGCCGCCTGGTCGGACATGGTGGCGGCCGTCATGACCTTGGCCTGGGCCGTCGCCTGCTCGTTCTCCTGGGTCGTGGCGAAGCCCTTGGCGGCAAGCTGGCTGAAGCGCTTCATATCGTTCTGGGCGTTGGAGAGCTGGGCCTGGTCGCGGGCCAGCGTCGCCTGGGCCTGTTGGAGCTGGGCCTGGAAGGGAAGCGGATCGAGGCGGAACAGCAGATCGCCCTTGCGGACCATCTGGCCCTCGGTGAACTCCGCCGACATCACTTGGCCGTCGATCCGGGACTTGACCTGGACCGTCGCGTCGATGCTGACGGTGCCGATCGTGTGGTCCTTGACCTGGAACTCGCCCGTCACGACGGGCGCCACCACCACCGGCACAATGGCGGAGTTGCGCGCCTTCGCCGCGCCGGCCGGCAGGGTCGCCGGGCGCGAATAAAGCGTGTAGCCGGCCGCGGCGACGCCAGCCAACAATACGAGCGCGATCAACGCCCGCGTCTTGCCGCTCGAGGCCATCCATTCTCCCAGGGAAGCGAGCAGCCTACGGGCCGCCCCGAATTGCCATGGCAAGGATATCACGGGGAAGCCCCCGGAATCCTGCACCGATTCCGGCCCTGTTCTACCGAATACCCGCCGATTAAGCGGAATTAATCCGGCCCCAGGGGGCGACCCGGAGCAGGTCACCAGGGGGAAACCTGGGCGCCCTGTGCTCCCCTACTGAGCATCGGCGGGGCTTGAAGGAGCCCCGGGCGCATACCCATCCTCTACCCCGTAGCGCCGGTGAGCCCTGCTCGCCGGGACGAAATCCTCCACCGCCATGACCGCATGAAGGGAGACAACACCCGTGAAGCTCTATCTCACCCCCCACGCCTGCTCGCTCTCGCCCCATATCGCGCTGCGCGAGGCGGGCATCCCCTTCGATATCGAAGTGGTCGACCTGGGAACCAAGAAGACCAAATCGGGCGGCAACTACGCATCGGTCAATCCCAAGGGCTATGTGCCGGCGCTCGAGATCGAGGGCGGCCAGGTGCTGACCGAGGGCCCCGCCATCGTCCAGTACATCGCTGACCAGAAGCCGGCTTCCAAGCTGGCCCCGCCCGCCGGCAGCTTCGAGCGCTACCGCCTCCAGGAGTGGCTCAACTTCATAACCTCCGAGCTGCATAAGAGCTTCGGGCCCCTGTTCAGCGACGCCACCCCGGCGGCCTGGAAGGAAACCCTGAAGACCCGAATTGCCGGCCGCTTCGACACGCTGAGCAAGAGCCTGCAAGGCAAGGATTATCTGATGGGGTCGACCTTCACGGTGGCCGACGCCTATCTCTTCGTGATCCTGAGCTGGACCAGCCATGTCGGCATCGATCTCTCCAGATGGCCGGTGCTGGCGGCCTATTTCGACCGGGTCAAGGCCCGGCCCGCCGTGAAGGCGGCGCTCGACGCCGAGGCCAAGCTGCACTGAGCTGCCGACGCAGCGACTATTTCGACCTCGCGCCGCCTGTCGCCTGCCGGCAACAGGCGGCGCGATTATCTCTCGGGCCTCAAAGCTTCACTTGACTGTAAGTGAGCAATCACTAAGTTCGCCCGCCATGATCAAGCGGCGGATGGATGCAGCGGCGCGCAAGCGGGCGATCGTGGAAACGGCAATGCCCCTTTTCGCGCGCAAGGGATTCACCGGCACCACGACCAAGGAGCTGGC
>DATBBO010000521.1:0-9641 GCA_036270995.1 Dongiaceae bacterium
CCTATCAGGTGTGGCTCAGCACGAGGGCCGGGCTTACGACCGGATTGCTCGACAACCAGGGATCTTCCAACCTGCTGACCTTCTGTATCTGCGGGCACTAGGGACCGAGCCCGGGTCCGCGGTAACGGAGGGCGGAGGGACGCAAATCGGTTCGGCGGGCGATTTACTGACGCGGTTCGTTCTGGCCGTCCTCGCGACCTGGCGGGTCACTCACCTGCTGGCGAATGAGGACGGCCCGGCGGACGTCGTCTTCCGCCTGCGCCGCTGGCTCGGCGATGGGTTCGTCGGCTCGCTGATGGATTGTTTCAATTGCACGAGCGTCTGGATCGCTGCGCCTTTCGCGCTGTTCGTCTCGACCGATCCTCTGACCTGGGCGCTCTCGTGGCTCGCGCTGTCGGGCGGCGCCTGCTTGCTGGAGCGGCTCGGCGCCTCGCCGGCAAAGGAAGCGCCGCAATCCATGCCCAAGGAAGGAAACGAAGATGTGCTGCGGTAGCAAACGATCAACCTGGCGCTCCGTCTTGGCGTCGTCGCCACCTCCCCGCGCGACACCCGCGCCGATCGCGGCCGCGTCGGCTCCGCCCGTGAGCCAGGCCGACAGGGCCTCCGAGGTGGCCGCACCGACGCGAGACGGTCCCATCGCCGTGGCGCGGAGGCAATCGGCCCTGCCGCTCGGCCGTCGATGGGGTCTGACGAGCTGAAGGCGCGCCGCAGCCCCTCCGCCCCGCCTTGCGACGCCGCTCGAGATGATCTGAGCGATCCTGCCGGCGAGCGAGCGCGTTCTCAGACGAGCAGCACGATCTCGTCTTGCGAGGGCGTGGTGACAGTCGGCCCGATGACGGGATCGACATAGACATTGATCTCGAGGCGGACGCCGAATTCGGGCAGATAGATTCCCGGCTCGATGGAGAATCCCAGCCGCGGCAGGATCAGCCGGGTGTCCTTCGTCTCCAGATTGTCGATATTGACGCCGAGCCCGTGGAGACGCTCCCCGGGCCCCAGACTATGGCCGGTACGGTGCAGGAAATTCTCGCCATATCCGGCGGCGGCGATGTGGCCGCGGGCGACCTCGTCGACCTGCCAGCCCTGGAGAGCCGCGCCCCGTGCCCAGCAGGCCTGGAGATGGCCGACGGCCCTGTCCCGTGCCTCGCGCACGATCTCGAAGATGGCGCGATGGTGGGCCGGTGCCTCCTCCCCGCCGAAGGCGACCCAGGCGATATCGGCGAAGACGTTCTGGCGGCCGGGCAGACGCGCCCAGATATCGATCAGCAGCCAGTCGCCGCGCCCGATCTGCGCCGAGAACTCGGCCGCCGGTTCGTAATAGAGATCGCCGGAATGGCCGTTCACCTGGACGATCGGGACATCGGTTGTCTCGAGCCCGCGCGCCGCGAAGCCCGCCAGGATGTATTGCTGGAGTTCGTATTCGCTGACGGTCCTGCCGTGCCGTATCGCGCCGCGGACATGATCGAAGGCCGCATCCTTGACCTCGGCGACGAGAGTGCTGGCCCGCCGGTGTGACTCAAGCGCGGCATCGTCCCAGGCGGCCGCCGAGACCTGGAACAGGTCCGCGGAGGAGACGATCTCATAGCCCCAGCTCCGGAGCAGCTCGACCGTCCCGGCATCGACGGAAGCCGCGGCTGGCAGGCTTCCCTCGCTGGAATATTCCAGCGCCAGGACCCTCACCTCTCCTAGCAGCTCCTTGAGCGTCGCGCGCATCTCGAGCCAGCCGCGGTAGAAGCGCCTCGGACAGGACACGGTGCGGAAGGCTGCCTGATCGACCGGATGGGTCAGCAGCATCGGCTCGCCCTCGGGCCGGATTACGAGAAAGGCGCGCCGGGTGGCTGCGCGGCTCTGGTCCAGGAGATGGCGGAAGACCGGGTTGCTGCCGCGGAAGTCATAGACGAGCCAGGCATCGATCTTCGCTTGGCGCAGGAAGCTCTGGGCCGCCTCAAGGGAGAACATGGCGCTTCCCGGCCAGGCGGTAGCAGAGCAGGGCCAGCCCCATGGCAAGCAGGGTGAACAGGAAGACCGCGGTTGCCGCAGCATAAACCGTCGGCGCGGGGCCGTATTGCAGGCTGCCATAGAGGTAGACGGGAAGCGTGTTCACCGCGGGTGTGGTGAGGAAGCTCGAGACCACCACATTGTCGAAGGAGAAGACATAGGCCATCAGCCCTCCGGCGGCCACCGCCGGCAAGAGCTGGGGCAGCACCACGAGCCGGAGCACCGCCCAGCGATCGGCGCCGAGATCGGCCGCCGCCTCCTCGATCTGCCGGTCGAGGGTCAGCACGCGCGCACGGATGATGAGCGCCGTCACCGCGATGGCCGAGGGGGTGAGCCCGGCCACCAGCGTCGCCTTGCTGAGGGGGATCCCCGTCTCGGCATAGAACAGCAGCAGCGAAACGCCAGTCACCGTCTCCGGCACGATCAACAGAAGATATGTCGCGGTCGAGAGCAGCCGGCGCACCATGGGCTTGCGATAGCGCACCAACACGAATCCCAGGATGGAGCCGATGGCAAGCGAGACCGCGGCTGCCCAGAACGCGACCTCGAGGCTGGTGGCGACCGAGGCGCGGAGCGAGAGGTCCTCCCAGGCCGCGCCATACCAGCCCGTCGTCCATCCGGTGAAAAGCGAGGTCTGCTTGCCCAGGGTCCCCAGATTGAAGGAATAGACGATGGACGTGGCGATGGGCGCGAAGAGGAAAAGCACGATCACGCCATACCAGGCGCCGAGGGAAAGGCTCGTCGCCCCCCCCTTCACGCCCGACCCTCCGCGCCTGAGGTCGCCACATCCTCGAAGCCGCGGGTGGCGCGCGCCAGAAGTCCCACCACGGCGCCGACCGCGAGCAGAACGAGCACCGCCATCGCCGAGCCCACGGCATAGTTCTGCGACTGGAGATATTGCGAGGAGATCGCCTGGCCCATCAGTACGCCGCGGCTGCCGCCCAGGAGGCGCGGGATGACCAGCTCGCCCAGCATGGGCACGGCCGTCAGCAGCACCGCGGTCGCGATACCCGGCCGGCTCATGGGCAGGATGACATGAAGGAAGACCTCCCAGCGGGTCGCGCCGAGATCCCGGCCGCTTTCCACCAGGACCTGGGGAATCCGCTCCAGCACCACATAGAGCGGCACCACGGCGATCGGCAGGTAGACATAGACGAGGCCGATGAAGACCGCCGTCTTGGTATCGAGAAGGTCGACAGGCCCGGCATAGATGTGGAGCCAGTTCACGAGTTTCTCCAGCGGCCCGCCGCGGGCCAGAAGGATCTGCCAGGACATCACCCGGATCAGAAAGCTGGTGAAATAGGGCACGAGCACGATGGCGAGCGCCACGCCGCGAAAGCGGCCGGCATGGCGGGCGATGAAATAGGCGACCGGATAGGCGACCAGGAGGCAGAGCAGGCAGCCGGTCAGCGCGAACTGGATCGTGCGCAGGAAGACGACGAGATAGAAGCCGGAAAGGGCGGTCGCGAAATTGTCGAAGGTGAAGCCGAGCTCGACCCCGCCGAAGAGCGACCGGCCGAAGGAGAACACGACCGTGAAGCCGAGCGGCGCCAGGAAGAAGACGGCAAGCCAGGCCACGGGGACGGCGGCCAGCAGATCCTCTCCCAACCGGTGGATGACCGCCGGCCGCCAAAATCCCCGGCGGCCGGATGCGCCGCAGCTCTTCAATCCAGAAGCCCCACTTGGCTCCCGTCCGTCATGCCCGCGCAAGCGAGCATCCAGGGCAAGCGACCGGACCCGGTCCCCTGGATTCCTCCCCGGACTTGATCCGGGGATTTCGCGGGAATGACGGGTGAAAGACGAGCATATGCGCGTTCGTCTTCAGCCCGCCGCTGCCTGGATCTCGGTCTGCATCTGCAGATAGGTATTGATCGTGGCGGGATTGACCACGAAGGAAGTCAGCGCGCCAAAATCCAGATCCTTGCCGCCGAAGATCAGGTCGCCATAGGGCGTGGTGGCGGAGATCTTCTCGCGCAATCCCGCGAGCGCCGCGGGAAAACCCAGATATTCCGTCTCGCTGAGCTGGACCTCGGGACGAAGCTGATAGGCCAGGAACTCATAGGCCCGGTCGAGGTTGGGCGCGTTAGCGGTGATGGCATAGCTGTCCACCCAGAGCTCGCTATGGGGGCCGGGCACCACCCATTTCAGCTTCGGGTTCTGCATGATGGCGCGGCGCGCGGCGGCCTGGTTGCACTCGGCGAGCACGATCGAGCCGGTGGCGACCGCGCTGGCATCGAAGCTGGCGAAGGTCTTCACATTCTTGGCGAAGGCCTTGACCTTCTCGCCCGCCGCACGGATCGCCGCATCGTCGACGGTGTTCCAGTCCTTGCCTTCGACCCAGAGCTGCGGCCCGATGGTCTCCCAGCCCGTGTCCGAGAGGCGGATCTTGCCGCTCACGCCCGGCTTGGTGCCGGCGTCGAACACGTCCTGCCAGGTCTTGATCTCGCCGCAGGCGGCCGGGTCGTAGACGATGCCGAGCAGCCCCCAATCCTTGGGGATCGAGTATTTGTTACCCGGATCGTAATCGCGGTTGAGCAGGTTCTGGTCGAGGGAGGCGAGGTTGAGGCGGCTATGATCCAGCGGCTGCACCAGGTTCTTGGCCGCGAGCTGCTGGATCCAGCCCGAGCTCGGGATGATGATGTCGAAACCCGCGCCCGCCGGGCTGTTCAGCTTGGCGAACATCGTCTCGTTGGAATCGTAGGTGGAGATGTTCGGCGTTACGCCGCTCTCCTTGGCATAGGCCGCGAGGCTCTCCTTGGAGAAGTAGTCCGGCCAGCTATAGATGTTGAGCTGACTGGTGGTGGCGGCACGCGCGCTCGGTGCTTTGGCCGCCAGCGCTGCGGCGGCGGGTGCTGCGCCCAGCAGGGCGAGCAGGCGGCGACGGCTGAGATTGGATCGAGAAGTTGCAGACATGGCCATCCTCCCCTTGATGAAAGAGAAAAGGCAATAAGCGCGAGCGGTCTGCGCATGGATACAAAGAAAATCTTTCAGAGCTTAGCAGGAAAGCCGTCAGGCTGCATTTACGAGATGGGACCGGTCGAATGCGGTGATCGGCGATTGTCTCCGGTGGCGCGCATCTGGGCCGATGCCGAGCGGCTCACAGGAGGCGCTTCGCGCGTGCGCGGATCGACAACCCTGCCGAAAGCAAGAGTCGCGGAACTCGAGCGGTATAAGAGGAAACCTATTCCGCGGCGGCGGATGTTGTCCTGGGTTCGGAGGCGCGTTCTCGGCTGCCGAGCCAGCGATAGGCCAGGCCCGCCAGCGACGCCCCGACGATCGGCGCCACCCAGAACAGCCAGAGCTGGGCCAGCGCCCAGCCCCCGACGAAGAGCGCAGGGCCGGTGGAGCGTGCGGGATTCACCGAGGTGTTGGTCACCGGAATGCTGACCAGATGGATGAGAGTCAGGCAGAGGCCGATGGCGATGGGTGCGAACCCCTTGGGCGCGCGCTCATCCGTCGCTCCCAGGATGACGAGAAGGAACATGAAGGTCATCACCAGCTCGGACACAAGACAGGAGCCCAGCGCGTAGCCGCCGGGGGAGTGCTGGCCATAGCCATTGGCGGCGAAGCCCGCCGAAACATCGAATCCGGCACGGCCGCTGGCGATGACATAGAGCACCGCCGCCGCCAGGATGGCGCCCAGAAGCTGGGCGATGATGTAGGGAATGAGCTCTTTGGCCGGAAACCGGCCGCCAACCACGAGGCCCACGGAGACGGCCGGGTTGATGTGACAGCCCGAGATATGGCCGATGGCGAAGGCCATGGTGAGAAGCGTGAGGCCGAAGGCGAGGGCCACCCCGGCGAAGCCGATGCCGAGGCCGGGGAAGGCGGCGGCGAGGACCGCGCTGCCGCAGCCTCCAAGGACAAGCCAGAATGTGCCGATGAACTCGGCGGCCAGGCGCTTGCTGAGAGGCATGGGATTCCTCGTCTGTCCATCGGACGATCGGGCCACCCCCGTTGCCGGACCGCCTCCGGCACAAAGTGTCGCGCGCACCGTTCCCCGACACAATAGGAAGCTTGCCCTGGACGCTCACGTTTCTCGGTTGACCACAAAGCGGTGACCACCCGCTGCGCCTGCCGGTTCAGGAGTCGGGGACTTGCTCGTACTCGCCCGCCCGTCTTGATCACCTCCCTCCTCGCGCCGGGAGCGTCAAGCCGGCGGGAAAGGCCAAATAGCGGCCTTGGAGGCGCCCGCGCGCCGCGATAGAATTTGACCAATCGTTCAGCTTTGTGAGGCGCGGCGGCCCCCGGCGGCCGGCCCCTGCAAATGGGAGGTGGAGATGTCATTGCTGATCCGCGGCGGCACGGTGGTGACGGCCGATCAGAGCATTCGCGCCGATGTCTACTGCGCCGAAGGCCAGATCAAGGCCATCGGCGACAAGCTCGATGTGCCGTCCGGCACGAAAACCGTCGATGCCGGCGGGCAATACGTCATGCCCGGCGGCATCGATCCGCATACCCATATGGAGCTGCCCTTCATGGGCACGGTGGCGAGCGAGGATTTCTTCAGCGGCACCGCGGCCGGGCTCGCCGGCGGCACCACCATGATCATCGATTTCGTCATTCCCGCCCCCGACGTCTCCCTGCTGGAAGCCTATGAGCAGTGGATGGGCTGGGCGAAGAAATCCGCCGCCGACTATTCCTTTCACGTCGCCGTCACCTGGTGGTCCGACAAGGTGCGCGAGGAGATGGGGGTGCTGACCACCCGCCACGGCGTCAACAGCTTCAAGCATTTCATGGCCTATAAAGGGGCCATCATGGTCACCGACGAGCAGATGCTGCAGAGCTTCCGGCGCTGCCAGGAGCTGGGCGCGCTCGCCACCGTCCATGCCGAGAACGGCGACCTCGTCTATTTCCTGCAGCAGGAGATCCTGAAGCAGGGAATTACCGGCCCCGAGGGCCATCCGCTCTCCCGCCCGCCGGAGGTCGAGGGCGAGGCTGCTAACCGGGTGATCCGCCTGGCCCAGGTGATCAATACGCCGCTTTACATCGTCCACAACTCCTGCCGGGAGGCGGTGGAGGCCATCACGCGCGCCCGCAACGAGGGCCAGCGGGTCTATGGCGAGGTGCTGGCGGGCCATCTGCTGATCGACGATTCCGTCTACCGCCATCCCGACTGGTCGACGGCGGCCGCCTATGTGATGAGCCCGCCCTTCCGTCCGAAGGAGAACCAGGAGGTGCTCTGGCGCGCGCTTCAGGCCGGCCATCTGCAGACCACGGCGACGGATCATTGCTGCTTCTGCGCCGACCAGAAGGCTATGGGCCGCAACGATTTCAGCAGGATCCCCAACGGCACCGGCGGGGTCGAGGACCGCATGGCCGTGCTCTGGACCCATGGCGTGGGGACGGGCCGGCTGACCATGAACGAGTTCGTCCGCGTCACCTCCACCAACGCCGCCCAGATCTTCAACATCTATCCGCGCAAGGGGTCGATCAGCGTCGGCGCCGATGCCGATATCGTGGTTTGGGATCCGAAGGCGACCCGCACCATTTCGGCCAAGACCCATCACCAGAAGATCGACTTCAACATCTTCGAGGGGATGAAGGTGCAGGGGGTCGCCAGCCACACCATCAGCCAGGGCAAGCTGGTCTGGGCCGGTGGCAAGCTGAATGTCGAGAAGGGGGCCGGGCGCTACATCCCGCGGCCGACATTCCCGCCGGTCTTCGAGGCGATCAAGCGCCTGAACGAGATCCGGGCGCCCAAGGCGGTGGTGCGCAAGGCGGCGGAGTAATCCGGCCCCTCCCCTCCGCCGCCGCCTTCGGCTAGTCTCAAGACTCGGCGGCCATAAGAGTCGCCAGGGGCGGGAGTGGGGACCAGCGATGGATCAGCCGACGGGCGAGACAGTAACCGTGCGCGCGCTCGGGCCTCTGCCCGACCTCGATGCCGTCGTCTTCATCCGCAACAAGAACCGGGCCTTCGTTACCGGCCGCGGGCCACTCGCGAGCGAGACGAGCAAGGGGGCCCAGCGCTTCATGCGGGTAGGGATGTGGGTCCTCCTCGCAGCGGGCATCGTCGTCTCGCTTGCTGCCGGCGTCATGGAGATCGCCGAGCGCCAGCAGCGCGCCGATCTCGAGGCCTCGCTGCGCACGGTCGATGCCAAGGTCGTCGGCTGCGGGACCAATGACATCCCCTATTTGACCTATGTCGCCGAGGGCAAGAGCTATCACCACTACACGCCCCAGACCCGCGCCGATATCTGCGACAACAGAAGCTGGCAGGTCACCTATATCGCCGGCAATCCGGACAAATTCGCCGTCGCGCCGGACAGCCCGCTGAAGCCCTTCGAGGATGATGTCGACGGGCTCTGGATCGTCGGCGGGCCGGTCCTTCTGTTCTGCGCCCTTGCCTACTGGTTCTTCAGCTGGCTCCAGAACCGCCGGCTCGGCCAGGAGGCGCGGCTGACGAAGGACGGCGCGCTCGTCGGCGCCGAGCTGCAATCGATCAAATGGCACAGCGGCGGCGAGGACAGCAATCCCAGCCTCCGGGTCGGGTACCGGATGACCCTGCCGGACGGGCGCGTGATCGAAAAACGCCAGTCCTTCACGAATTTCGATATCAACCGCAAGGCGCTGCCGCCCGAAGGCAGCAAGCTCTTGGTGCTGCGCGTCGACGATTCCCTGCAGCAGGTGCTGTAACGGCTCCCTTCAGTTCGGCACATCCGCCGGATCGTTGAGTCGGCCCGGATTCTTCACCACCGCCCAGCGTCCGTCGACGGCGCCGCAGGCGATCGGCAGAGGGAAGAGAATAGGCAGATAGCCCGGCCGGTTCTTGCGGATCGGGCCGGTCGCCCAGAGACGCGCCTGCTTTCCGCCCTCGCCCTGGGAATAGGCGATGATGACGCCGCCGGCCAGCGCGAACTCCTCCGCCCAGTCGAGCCGGAAGACCGTCACCGGCCGGCCTTGCTCGTCCTGGCCCGTCCAGTGCTCGACCTTCGGCATGGTGGGCTTGCCGGCGCCCGCATGGGTCTCCCCGTCCAGGGTGATGCCGAGCTGGGCCACCTTGGCCGGGTCGGGAATGTAGCTGTCGCTGGGCTCGGGGCTGGTCCAGATCTCCAGATGATCGGCGCCGACCCAGGAGGCGGCCTTCACCTTGTCCGGCCGCGAATCCCGGAGCTGGATCACGAGGGTCTGGGGCCCCGTGGCGAGGAAGCGTAGCTCGGCGCCGCGCCCGGGATCGGCCTTGCCATAGACCAAAGCCGGCCCCGCCGCCTCGGCCTCGAGCCGGCCGGCACAGCCGCCGAGGATCGTGCCCTCGGGAAAATCCACCGGCCTCGTCGGATCCGTGTCGAGGTTGGGCATGGGCGCATCGAGGCCGCCGAGGAAGCCGGATTTGGGCGGGGCTGCGATGTCCTTCTTCAGGATATCGACGGTCGAACAGGAAGTGTGATGTGACAATATGTTAGGTCGATTTCTAGGTGGAGAGAAGTCGGTTGGCACTCAAGGGGCACTCACCGTGCATGGTTTCAAGGCCTCCGGCGCCCAACTTGGGGTTGGAAAGTCTCCTGCCCGGGCTGTCGGCGTCGGCAAGGCGTTCTCGGATGTGGCGGCGTCACCATCTGGCAGGCGTGATCACGGGGTACGCCGGGTCGAGCTGGCCGTGGCTGGGCGCCTGGGCTGTTCTTCTCGGGCACGCGACCATGGCG
>DATBBO010000522.1:0-5020 GCA_036270995.1 Dongiaceae bacterium
CAGAATATTCCATTTCTTGGACGATAGCCTGTCCGCCATCGAAGGTCTTGATGTTACCTTTCTTTGACAGTCGGCGAAGCAGAGCGTTGTTTTTGGTGACGTTGTCGGCAAGTTCTCCCGAGCGATTATACAACGTCGTCGTTGTAATCTCGCCCCAGTTTGTGGAGGGCGTCGCCATAGTGCTTCTCCTGTACGGAAGAGGTTAAGAGGGAGCGGCGCGGCTATTCCTGCTCGGAGAGCTGCTCCATGGCCGCGTCGATGGATGCGCGGATGGATTGGCCCCTGGGGGCCGCCGCAGCCGCCTGCGTCCGATTGGTCGGTCTGCCCGAGCCAACGACGCTGGAGGATGCCCGTCGCGCCTGCTCCGTCTTGCCTCTGGCTGCCTCGGCTTGGCGCTGCTTGTCCGACTGAGCCTTCTGGGCATCAGCGACGAGCCGCGCACGCGTGGCAGGGTTGGCGTTGACGGCGTCTTCATAGAGCTGCTGAAGGTGAGGAATCCTGCCGGTGCTCTTGCCGTGGAACTCGGCGAGCGCCGTCATGTAGTTCTCGACCTCATCGAAATGCGGATGGAGGGCGTTGCCCCGCTCATCCACCGCGTCGCGAAACTCGTTGATCTGCGCCTGCGCTTGGCTGGCCGCATTGCGGAACTGCTGGTTGCGGGCGATGACCATGCGCTCGGCCATGTCCTGGCGCTCGGCGAGGAGGAGATCGACGCGGGGATCGCGGATCATGCCGTTGCCATTGGCGCCATGGGCGGCATTGGGCGGGATCACCTCCTGCGCCCCCGGCGGCACCGGAGCGCCCGCGCGCCGGATCTGGTCGGGCGTCCTCGGATCGAAGCCGAAGGCATAGGCGACCGTCTCGCGCGGAATCCTGTAGCCCTCCGCGATGTTGCGCAGGGTCTGCGCCGCCTGATCAGGGCCCGACAGCAAGGCGCGCTCGGCATTGGCCCAGCCCTGGATCAGCAATTGCGGTGTGTACCCGGCGGCCCTGATCGCCGGCAAATCGGGCTCGAACATCTGGGCGATGGGCCCGTATTCCGATTCCAGCCCGGCGAGCTTCTGCGTCTTGCGCGTATAGGCGGTGGTCATCTCCTGGTCGCGGGCGAGCAGGAAGTCCTGGACCTCGCGCGGCTGCTGGGCCAGGAACTCCTTGTCCTCCGCGCGCCAATTCTTGGAGATCCTGGCGAGGCGGCGCTCCTGCGTCTCCTCCCTGGGCGGCTCCTGGACCGGCGCCTGCTCGGGCTCGGCCTCTCGCCGTGGCTGCCTGGGCTCTGGCTTCGGCGCCTCTGGCTCCGGCTCTTCCGGCTCGCCTTCCTGCCTGACGAAACGGCCCCTCTCGTCGCGGACCCGCCCGCCCTCGGCGTCGCCTTCATCCTCGCGCTCGGGACGCGGCGCCGGCCTCGCGGCATCGTCGTCGCCCTGCTCGACCGCATCCATGGCCTCCTCGATGCTGTCGCGGATCGATTTCTGTTCCTCATCAGCCATCAGATGTCTCCTTGTCTGCCGGCGGGCTTGCGACCGCCGCCTTGTTCGACCTGGGCGAAGGCGCGCTCGATGGCGTCGCGCCGTCCGCGCTCGGTCATGGCCGGGCTTTCCGGGGCGCGGTCGACCGCGAGGCCCCGGTTGTATTCGTTGCCGATCTCGATGAGCCGGTGCGCCTTGATGAAGTCGCGGTGATGCCGACGCGACTGGATGCGCTGGCCGTTGAGCATGTTGCGGTAGGGCTCGATGTCGCCGATGACATACGGGCCCACGGGGCTTTGGCGCGGTGCAGTCGGATCGTGTTGAATCCAGGCATGGCTCTCCCGGTCCCAGAAAAATTTGGGCAATGGCGTCTCCGTCAGTGGTGTCAGTGGTTCAGGAGGTGGCGTAGGGCCCCATCAGGAGGCCGATGCGGGCGAGTCGATAGAGCCGGTTGCGGTCGCTGTTCGTCCTGCTCCTGTCCCTGCCGCCCAGGGCGCCGGGGGCCGGTGTCGGCATGCTGTCCTGACCGCCCTGGTCCTGGGGCTCCTGCGACGTGAGGCCGTAGACGCTGGATTGCGGGCCGCCGCCGGCCGGGCCACCGCCAAGCGCGAGCGCGGCGCCGAGTTGGGCTGCCGTCAGGCCACCCGGCACGGCACCGCCGGGATAGGTGCCGGCCGGCACGCCATAGGCCTGGTTGACATGCGGGTTGAGGGCCGACATGTCGCTCCCCGGCATGCCACCGGCTATCGGGATCACCGGGATGTCAGGGGGCGTTAGGGGATGCGCCAGAGGCGTCGCCGACACTGGCCCGGCGGCGCGATCTCTCGAATACATGCCGGCGGCTATCCGCTCCAGCACGCCCGGATCGCTGCCGGCGAAATGGAACAGGCCCGTGAACCAATCGGGCAGACCGGAGCCGCCGGCCAGCTTCAGCGCCGCCGCCGTCCCTGGCTTCACATGCGCGAGCATCGTGTCCTGGCTGGCGTCCTTGCCGCTCTTGCCCAGGGCGATCTGCGGGCCGCCCAGCGCCTCGTAACCCTTGCCCAAAGCGAGGCCGCCCAGCATGCCGAGGAGAGGATTACCGAATGCCATCCCCGCCGCATTGCCGGCAAAGGCGGCCGGGTTCAGCTCGTGGCGCAAGCTGCCCCCAGGGCCGTAGGTCGAGGGATCTCCCTCAACTGGCGTCACGGTGTGCAGGCCGTAGGGCTCCAGCCAACCGGCCGCGCGACTGGCGAAGCCGCGATTGCCCAAGGCCGTCGAGGCGGTCTGGAAATCGTCTGCCGTGGGGTCGACCGGCTGAGCGCCCGGAGCGCTCCCCCCAGCGCCGGTTGCGTTGAACGCCCCGCTCGCGCCTCCCGGCAGGCCGAGATTCGGGTCGGGGGCGCCGACGGTGCCGCCCGTGGGGTTGTAGTCGGGGTGCTTTCTCGGATCGCCGTTGTCATCGCCGCTGTCATCGACGTTTCCGGGACCGCCGCTGTCCACTCTGTAGAATTGCGGCAGCCCGGTCCTCGGGTTGCGCGTGCCGGCGCCACCGCCCCGCTGCAACGCCGCCGCTTCGTCGGGGCTGATATGGGCGAGCATGGTGTCGCCGTTCTGCCCCTGCGCGGCGAGCGCCCGCGCGATCATGTGTCGCCGGGCGGCGTCGGCCAGGGCCTGCTGATCTGGATTGAGCCTGGGCATCTGGCTTCCTCTTTCTGCCGCCTGGGCGCGTCCCGGCATGGCCGCCGCCCCCAGCCCCACGAGCCCGGCCACGGCAGGCAGCGCGATCCTGCCCTCGGCCAGGGCCTTGCGCAGGCCGTCGAGGCCGCCTTCCGGGCCCTCGGTGCCGACGATGCGGCGCGCGTTCTGGATGTCCTGGCGGATCGGATCGCCCGTCTTGGCCGCATAGGCCTCGTCGCGCTCCAATAGCGTGAGCGCCTGCTGGCGCAGCTCGGGGGTGTCGAGCTTGCCGGCGATGTCGGGGATGGCCGGATTGTCGATGGCCTTGAAGAGCGCCCGCGTCGCCTTGCCCTTGCCCTGGTTCTTCGCGGCCATCAGGGCGTTGTAATTCTTGTCGACCAGGAGCGCGTTGCCGAACTGGCGCGTGCGGGTGGGCTCGGCATCGGGCAGCACGCTCTTGATCGCCGCGCCCAGATCGCCCTTCAACAGCTTCGGCATGTCGGCGGGCTTGGGGCCCTTGCCGAAGTTCAACAGCGAGACGCCCTGCCCGGTGTCGGAGGGCGATAGCCCGTGCTTCCCCACCGCCGTGCCGAGCTGCGTCATCTCCTCGGGCGAGAGGCTCCGGTTCATCGGGACGAAGGCGGAATCCATCTGGCCGGCTTGGCCGCTGGTCAGGAGCTTGTGCCACCCGCCCATGTTCTGGGCGTCGAAATAGGCGCGCGTCGTCTCGACCGCATCCATTGTTCCACGTGAAACATCGGACGGCGTCGGCCCCGCCTTGCTCGGCGTGTAGTCGATCAGCGGGCGCGCGGTGAAGGCGGGATTGACCTCGGGTGTCTTGGAGCCGGTCGGCGGGGTGAAGTAGCCCTGCGCCTTCACGGTCGGGCGCTGATAGAGCCCGGTCGAGCGGTAGAGGATGTCCTCCCCCTGCGGGTTCGTCCAGGGCGCCACATCGCTGTAGCCGGCGCGCGTCCCATAGGGCGCCTTAACGAGGCTGGGCAGATGGCCGGTGCCGGCACCGGGGATCTGCTCATAGGTGCCGGCGGCGGTGTGCTTCTGGAGCACATCGGAGAAGTCGACCTTGGACTCCTCCAGTGCCTCCTCCATGGTCATCTCGGGATGCTTGGCCATCAGGGCCTGCGCCTTGGCCCCGACCCAGGCCGAGGCCTGGACATTGCCCGAGCCCCAGTCGCTGAAGCCGCCGAGCTGCTTCTGGTTGGCCCGGTCGGCCGCGAGCAGCGTCTCGGCATCGAGGAAGGAGTGCTCCTGCGGCGTCAGCGCCCGGTCGAAGGTGCTGCCGTCCTTGTTGGTGTAGCTGAAGGCCCTGGCGTGCCAGATGTCGTTGACGCTCGTGCTCGGGCTGACCTGGGTCGGATCGAGGTGGGCCGCGAATGGCCCCGTCTTCTTGCCCAGCGAGGGCAGGCCGCCGGCCTCGCGGGCCGCTTGGTAGTTCCTCGCTTGGGCTCCGGTGCGAACGATGTCGAGGGGTTGCCCGGCCTCATAGGCGTTGTGGCCCTGGAGCATGGCGCCCAAGTTCGTCTCTGGCGTCGCCTGCGGCGACCAGAGGCCCATCTCGCTGGCCGCGAGGCGGGCGCGCTGGGTATCGCCACCGGTTATCTCGGTGACGGCGGAACGGCTATTCGGATACCACATCCGCCCTGGAATCCCCGTTTCCGCGACCGCATCGAACCTGTCGCGCATCGCCTGGAGCTTCTCGGGCGTATCGATGCCACGGGGTGCGCCGACATATTGGCCCGTGTCTGGATTCTGGATCAGATGATCGCCGCGCTGGGCGATGGCGGTGGCGTCGGCCTGGGAGAGATCGCGCAACTGGACATTGGTGATGGCGCGGCGCCCCGTTGGCGTCTCCGGTGCCGCCTTCTGCTCCTGCTGGG
>DATBBO010000523.1:0-8299 GCA_036270995.1 Dongiaceae bacterium
GAGGCCGAGGCAAAGCTCGTCGAAGATGCGGTCGACCGGGTGCTGGCCTCGGGCAAGAGAACCGCCGATATCATGACCCCGGGGGCGAGCCAGGTTTCGACCGTCGGCATGGGTGATGCCTTGCTGGCGGAGCTCGATCGCCTCGCGCATTAGAGCGTTTCGGCCAAAAGCTGAATGGCTCGAGCTTGGCTGCACGCAAGCTTGTCCCAGAAATGGCGCAGGCATTTTTAGGATGACTTCTGGTGCGGGCTCGCTCCGCCCTCTATCTTGGCCGGTATGGAATTCGCCGCTTATCGCGCATCCCTTTCCGGGGATGCGCCGCCGCAAGGGCTGGGCCTGGCGCTGCAGGCCTTGTGGTGGGAGGCCAAGGGCGAGTGGGACAAGGCCCATGAATGCGCCCAGGCCAAGGAAGACATGGCCGGCTGCTGGGTCCATGCCTATCTGCATCGTCGCGAAGGCGATCTGGAGAATGCCGGCTATTGGTACCGGCGCGCTGGCTTGCCCCCGGCAACGGACGCGCTGGAGAAGGAGTGGAGTGCCATCGCCCGTAACCTGCTTGGCCCCCCGGGCGACTGACCAGGGTCGATGCGGGACATCCTGGATTTCGACGTCCTGATCATTCCCGGGTGGGATGACTCGGGTCCCGATCATTGGCAGACCCATTGGGAGCGGGCCTTTCCCAATATGCGCCGGGTCCAGCAGGATGACTGGCGCAAGGCCGTCTTCGAGGAATGGGCGCTCAGGCTCTCCGAGGCCGTGCTCCGCTGCCGCAAGCCCGTGCTGCTGGTGGCCCATAGTCTCGGCACCTCCCTCGTGATGCGCTGGGCCGAGGAGGCCGGCAGCAGCGGGACGATCGCCGGCGCCTTTCTGGTGGCGCCGACCGACCAGGATCTCTTCGACGAATCCGACAACTCCGTGCGCGGCTTCGGGCCGATGCTGACCGAGCCGCTGCCCTTTCCCTCCATGGTCCTGGCGAGCCAGAACGATGAGTTCGTCTCCCTGGAGCGGGCCCGCTTCTTCGCCGAAAGCTGGGAATCGAGCTTCGTCAATCTGGGCGCTCTCGGGCATGTCGGCTCGGCAGCCAGGCTCGGCTTGTGGCCACAGGGCCTGGTCTGGCTCGGGCAGTTCATGGGTTCGCTGGCGGCCGGCGCCCATTGAGGGCCGGACGGGTGAGGGCCGGACGGGTCGACAGGCCCTCGCCCCAGGCGTATAATCGTCTTTTCCTGGTGGAGGGCTCCTCATGCGGAAGCTCATAGGTTCCCTGACAGCGATTGCGGTCCTGGCTGTGGCCGGGTCGGCGATCGCCTGTTCCTATCATCAGAGCGCGTCCAACGATCAGCAGACGGTGGCGAGCGCCGCGGCGCCGGACCAGACCTCCGCGCCGGCGACGACCACCACCAAAACCTCAGGGGCAAGCCTCGGCGGCTGATCGACGCGTCACACGAGAAAGCGTCAGGGCCGCCTCCGGGGCGGCCCTTTTGTTTGGGCTTGAATATTGTCGATAACCGGATCCGGGCGTAGAGCATGCCCGGGCGAGATGGAGAAGGTGAGATGAGCTACAGAGTGGCGGTGGTGGGCGGCACGGGCAATGTGGGCCGCGAGATGCTGCAGATCCTGGCGGAGCACGAATTTCCGGCCAAGGAGGTCGTTCCGGTGGCCTCGGCCCGCTCGGCGGGGATGGAGGTATCCTACGGTGATGATGATGTCCTGAAGGTCCGCGATCTCGACAAGTTCGACTTCAAGGGCTTCGATATCGCGCTCTTCTCGCCGGGGTCCAAGGTCTCGGCGGTGCATGCGCCCCGCGCGGCGAGCGCCGGCTGCATCGTCATCGACAACACCTCCCAGTTCCGGATGGACCCGGACATTCCGCTCGTCGTGCCGGAGGTCAATCCCGACGCCATCGCGCGCTACAAGAAGCGCAATATCATCGCCAATCCTAATTGCTCGACCATCCAGATGGTGGTGGCGCTCAAGCCTCTGCACGATGTCGCGCGCATCAAGCGCGTCGTCGTCGCCACCTATCAGTCGGTCTCCGGCGCCGGCAAGGAGGCGATGGACGAGCTCTTCAACCAGACCCGCGCCATCTACACGAACGCGCCCATCGAGCGCACGCGCTTCACCAAGCAGATCGCCTTCAACTGCATTCCCCATATCGACGTCTTCATGCCCGATGGCGCCACCAAGGAGGAATGGAAGATGGCGGTCGAGACCCGCAAGATCCTGGACCCGAACATCGCGGTCTCGGCGACCTGCGTGCGCGTGCCCGTCTTCATCGGCCATGCCGAGGCGGTCAATGTCGAGTTCGAGAATCCCATCGACGAGACCATGGCGCTGGCAGCGCTGCGCCGCGCGCCCGGCGTCAGCGTCATCGACCATCGCGCCGATGAGGGCTATGTCACCCAGATCGAATGCGCCGGCGAGGACCTGGTCTATGTCAGCCGCCTGCGCGCCGATCCGACCGCGCCAAACTGCCTCTCCCTCTGGGTCGTCGCCGACAACCTGCGCAAGGGCGCGGCGCTCAACGCCGTCCAGATCGCCGAGCACCTGGTGAAGCACGAGCTGGCCGTGTAGCTGGCATTAACCACGCCCAGGCTGCGAAGGTTCGGCATTCACGGATCTTGCGGAGCAAGCGGCTGGTTTCTTTCCCCTCCCCCTGCGGGCCGTCAGGCCCGCGCCTTGATGGGGGAGGGTCGGGGAGGGGGTGGCCGCAGACACCGAGACGCACATCTCCGTCTGATTGATCGGCTGCCGCGGATCAGACCCCCCACCCCAACACTCCCCCGCAAGGGGGAAGGGGGAAGTAAGCTGAGGTCGCCGGCGACTTGTGAGATTGCCGTCGCTTCAAAGCGCGGGAGAGGGAGGCTCTGGCTCCAGCAGCTCGATCCGGTTGCCGAAGGGGTCTTCGGTATAGAGGCGCCGGTAGCCGGCGAGCGGCTCGTCGTCGATGACGGGGCATCCGGCCGCGCTGAGGCGCTGGGCCAGCGCCGGCAGGTCCTCGACCAGCAAGGCGGGGTGCGCCTTGCGGGCCGGGCGGAAATCCTTCTCGACGCCGAGATGAATCTTGAGCTCGGCTGCCTCGAACCAGACGCCGCCGCGGGCTGCGAGCGCCGGCGGCTTCGCCTTTTCCCGTAGGCCGAGGATCTCGCCATAGAATCCGCGCGCCCGGGCCTCGCCGCCTTCGGGCATGGCGAGCTGGACATGATCGATCCCGGTCAGCCTCATTGGCACAGCCGCATCAGCTGAGCCTCTCGATCCGCGTAACCTTCGGGGGATGGGCGAGCCGGTCGAGAGCGGCGACCAGCGCCATCTCCTCATGGCCCACGGAGGCGAGGAAGACCTCATGGGTCGAATCCATCGTCGCCGCCAGAGCGGCCGGCAGGTCGCGCCGCTCGAGATAATGGGCGAGGAAGGTGGCGGCGAAGAGATCGCCCGCGCCATGCAGGGGCAGCTCTAGGCGCGGCACGCTGGCAAGCCAGACCTCCTCGCGTCCAGCGGCCAGCACCTCGATGCGCTCGCCAGGTGCTGCGTCATGGTCGAGCCCGGTGGCGACGACCACCGCACCCGGGCGCGCCCGGTGGGCGACCGCCTGGGCGGCGGCGATCACCTCGCCGAGATTGCGGGTCCGCCCGCCCGCAAGGAGGTCGAGCTCGAAGGCATTGGGCAACACGAAATCCGCCAGGGGCAAGAGCAGAGCCCCGATGGCCTCGACCGTCGCCGGTGCCACATAAAGGCCGCCGGCGCGCTCGCCCATCACCGGATCGAGGCAGTAGATTGCCTCGGGCCGGGCGGATTTGAGCCGGCGGGCGGCGTCGGCGGCGACCGTGGCGGCATGGCCGAGAAACCCGGTGAGGAGCGCATCGAACCCACCGAAGAGCCCGAGCTTGGCGAGCCCCTCGACAACCTCGGCCACCTCCTCGGGTGGCAGGACGCGCCCTGTATGAGTCGGATAGCCCAGATGGTTGGAGAGGAGGGTGGTGTGCACAGCCCAGGCCTCGTGGCCGAGGCGCTGAAGGACCGGAATGGCGGTGGAATTGCCGACATGCCCATAGGCGACGTGCGACTGGATCGACAGGATATTCATGGCGGGCGCGACTTTGCCATAGCAGGGCGCTCCTTTATAGTCGCCGCGTTTCGCCATCGGGAGCCAGACCCGTGCCTTCATCCGCCCGTCCCCGCCGCAGCGTGCTCTACATCCCCGGCTCGAATCTTCGCGCCATGGAGAAGGCCAAGACGCTGGCCGCCGATGCCCTGATCTTCGATCTCGAGGATGCGGTGGCGCCCGATGCCAAGCGCGACGCGCGAAGCCAGGTGGTGAACGCGGTCAAGGCCGGGGGCTATGGCCGGCGCGAGATCATCATCCGGGTCAACGGCCTCAACACGCCCTGGGGCTATGCCGATCTCGTCGCCGCTTCGACGGCGGGCGCGGATGCGGTGCTGCTGCCCAAGACGGAGAATGTCGAATCCGTGCGCCAGGCGCAGACGGTGATGGCAGCGAGCGATGCACCGGACGATCTCGCCATCTGGTGCATGATGGAAACCCCGCGCGCGGTGCTGAACGCAGAGGCTATTGCCGGTTCGAGCCCGCGGCTCGCCTGCTTCGTCATGGGCACCTCCGATCTCGTCAACGACCTCCACGCCCAGCACACCCGCGACCGGCTTCCGGTGGTGACGAGCCTCGGACTCTGCATCCTCGCCGCGCGTGCCTTTGGCCTCGCGATCCTCGACGGCGTGCATCTCGATCTCGACGACATGGAGG
This sequence comes from Dongiaceae bacterium, assembly GCA_036270995.1. Lineage (GTDB taxonomy): Bacteria > Pseudomonadota > Alphaproteobacteria > Dongiales > Dongiaceae > DASXQK01. The sequence goes on from DATBBO010000523.1 coordinate 4,757, forward strand.
GCTTCGAGGCCGCCTGTCGCCAGGGCCATGAGATGGGCTTCGATGGCAAGACCCTGATCCATCCCAAGACCCTCGAGATCGCCAACCGCGTCTTCGCGCCGCGGGCGGAGGAGGTGGCCTGGGCCGAGCGGATCATCGCCGCCCATGCGGCGGCGGTTGCGGAGGGCAAGGGCATCGTCGTGGTCGACGGCAAGCTGATCGAGAATCTCCATGTGCTGAATGCGCGCCGGCTGGTCGATCTCGCCGCCGCGATCACTGCGCTCCAAGGGGCGGCGTGAGCGGCTCCAAGACCAATCCCGGCCGCTTCTTCGAGGATTTCCGGCTCGGCGAGGAGATCGCCCATGCCACGCCGCGCAGCCTCGGCCCCGGCGAGCGTGCCCTCTATATCGCGCTGACCGGCAGCAGCTTCGCCGTCCAGAGCTCCCACGAGTTCGCACGATCGATCGGCTATGCGAGCGCGCCCTTCGACGATCTGCTGGTCTTCCATGTCGTCTTCGGCCGCAGCGTGCCCGATATCTCCCTCAATGCCGTGGCCAATCTCGGCTATGCCGAAGCGAGATTCGGCGTTCCGGTCCATGACGGCGACAGCCTGACCGCGAGTTCGGTCGTGATCGGGCTCAAGGAGAACTCGAACCACGAGACCGGGGTGGTCTATGTGCAGACCACGGGCGTCAATCAGCGGGGCGAGACAGTTCTTGGTTTCGTGCGCTGGGTCATGGTCCGCAAGCGTGACAAGTCGTCCGCCTCACCGGCGCCGGCGGTGCCGGAGCTCGCCGATCACCTGCCGCCGGATCCGCTTTTTCTGCCGGACGGTCTCGATCTCTCACGCTACGAGACGAAGCTCGCGGGAAGCCCGCATCTCTGGGAGGACTACGAAGCGGGCGAGCGCATCGATCATGTGGACGGCATGACCATCGAAGAATCCTGCCATATGACCGCGACGCGGCTCTACCAGAACACGGCCAAGGTCCATTTCAACCAGCATGCGGAAAAAGACGGGCGCTTCGGGCGGCGCATCGTCTATGGCGGCCATGTCATCAGCCTCGCGCGCGCCCTCAGCTTCAACGGGCTCGCCAATGCCTTCCGGATTGCCGGCATCCATGCCGGCCGGCACCTCAATCCCTGCTTCGCCGGCGACACGGTCTATGCCTGGAGCGAGGTGACGGGGAAATCCGCGCTGCCCGACCGGTCGGATGCTGGCGCGCTACGGCTCAGGACCATCGCTACCAAGGACCGGCCCTGTGCGGATTTCCCCAAGGAGGGCCCGGAGATCCTCCTGGACCTGGACTATACGGTCCTGCTGCCCCGCCGTTAGCGCCGCCACCAGCTCTCCGCGGAAAACCGCGAACGCCGCACAGCACGCGCGTTCACATGACTGTCATCTAAATCTGGGGGGTCTGCCTATTTTTCGCAAAGTATCGTTGATGGTCGCGACTCGGCCGTGCTAAATAATAAGGCGTCGGGTGCGGTCCGATGTCGCCATCCCCCGCAATTGCGCCCCGGAGAAGGGGCGCTCCCGACGCCTTCGGAGCCGCGAGGCTCCTATACGAGAAAACGGCGGGACGTTCCTGCCGACGACGCGCCCGGACGACCTTTCACAGCACGACCGGCGCCACCGCCTTGCCACGAGCCCCCTCGGACAAGGGGCTCCGTCCGACAGGATTCCTGCCTCTTCTCGACCGACCCCCGGCCGCGGCGTCCGGACCGTCTTGCGACGGCGCCAACGCCTGCGGGGTTGCCCGGCCGGACCGACGGAGGTCGGCCCCGCCGAAGGACCCCATGCGCACCGGAAGGCAGGTCTTTTCGAGAACGGCCTGGCCTCCCATCTCGACCACCGGAGCCGCCGGCACCGAAATGCGGCAGCTACAGCGACCGACGCCGGACAGCCCGCCCTGGGAAGGGCCGCGACCACCCGCGGACCCGCGACACCCGACGCTATCCCTGCTGCGCAGGGCTGGTATCGGGGCGCGGCCCGACGCTCTCGCGTACTGGCGGAATAGTGACCCGAATCCGTCATCGCAACAACCGGTCTGCCGGTATAGCGTCGCAGATTCTTGTGCATGGATTCCCAAACAACGCACAATTCATCGGCCGCTTATCCACGGAATTGTCCACAAAGCCGCGGTCGCGTTGACTTGACCCGGTCGTGACGCTACATCCTGGAGTGGGGGTCGCTGCACTGCAGCGATTCCTGGGGCCGGACCCCGACAAGCACCGGACACGACCATGACCAACCGTCCGATTTCGCCGCATCTTCAGGTCTATAGGCCCCAGCTGACCTCCGTGCTCTCGATCCTGCACCGGATCACGGGAGTGGCGCTGGCGGTTGGCACGATCCTCCTGGTCTATTGGCTGATCGCCGCCGCCAGCGGGCCGGTGGCCTTCGCCAGCGCCGAGGCCCTGATCGGCTCCTGGATTGGCCGCATCCTGCTTTTCGGCTGGACCTTCGCCCTCTACTTTCACCTGGCCAACGGCATTCGGCATCTCTTCTGGGATGCTGGCTTCGGCTTCGAGCTGAAGACCGTCTATGCCAGCGGCTGGACCGTGGTCGCGCTCGCCGCGGTCCTGACCCTGGCTTCCTTTGTCGCCGGCTTCGCTCTGACGGGGGGCCATTGATGAGCGATCATCGCACGGCGCTCGGCCGCGTGCGCGGCCTCGGCTCGGCCAAGGAGGGTGTCGCCCATTGGTGGGTGCAGCGGGTGACGGCCCTGCTCCTCATTCCCCTCATCCTCTGGTTCGTCATCGCCCTCCTCGCCCATATCGGCGCCGACCGCGCGGCCGTGATCCTCTGGCTCGGCCAGCCCTTCACCTATGGGCTAATGCTGGTGCTGCTGGGTGCCGCCTTCTGGCATGCCGCCCTCGGTCTACAGGTGGTGATCGAGGACTATGTTCATGGCGAGGCCGCGAAGCTCGTCCTGATCCTGCTGTCGAAGGCGGCCTGCCTCGGCCTCTTCGTCGCCGGCTTCGTCTCGCTCAGCAAGATCGCCTTTTCGGGTTGATGTGATTGTGACGCAGAACGGCGATACCCAGACCAGATCCGGCAACGGAGCCGCGGCGGCGGCCATAAACGGCAAGGCCTATCCGGTCACCGATCACAGCTACGACGTCATCGTCGTCGGTGCCGGCGGCGCGGGCTTGCGCGCCACCTTCGGCATGGCCGAGCGGGAGCTGCGCACGGCCTGCATCACCAAGGTCTTCCCCACCCGCAGCCACACCGTGGCCGCCCAGGGCGGCATGAGCGCCTCCCTCGGCAATATGGGCGAGGATGACTGGCGCTGGCACATGTACGACACGGTCAAGGGCTCGGACTGGTTGGGCGATCAGGACGCCATCGAATACATGGTGCGCGAGGCGATCCCGGCGGTGATCGAGCTCGAGCATTACGGCGTGCCCTTCAGCCGCACCGAAGCCGGCAAGATCTATCAGCGGCCGTTCGGCGGCATGACCACCCATTTCGGCAAGGGCATCGCGCAGCGGACCTGCGCCGCCGCCGACCGCACCGGCCATGCCATCCTGCACACCCTCTATCAGCAGGCCCTCAAG
>DATBBO010000524.1:0-1812 GCA_036270995.1 Dongiaceae bacterium
CAGGGCAGGTTCGATGGTGTGCCATAGGTATAGTCGGGAAGCCCGGCCAGGAAACAGCCGATGCGCCCGATGGCAATCGCGACCGCCAGCGGCAGCACCAGCACCGCCCCGGTCGAGCCGCGGATGCCGAAGATCCCCTTGTAGATCTCCGCCGCGATCACTCCGCCCAGGATGGCGCCGAGGATGCTCCGCCCCTCGCCCGAGATGCCGGCCAGCTCGAGGTTCAGGCTCCCCAGCCCATAGGCACCGGCCACGGCGCCCAGCCAGAGGATCAGCAGATAGACCGGATAGCGCCGGCCTTCCATGGGGAGGCGCACCGCCGCGAAGGCATGCCGGCGCGCCCACCAGCCGGCCGCAAGCCCCGCGGCCCAGGCAAGCGCTTCGAACAGGCTATGGAGGCCCGCGGGGGACATGGCGTGAACCATAGCATCGATGGCATCTCGCCGAAGCACTGGGATGCCAGCCGGAGGCGCAGGGGATCGCGTGGCTCCTCCCTGAGTTGTTTCCATGCTATGCTGTCGCCATGACGTCCTCTCATCGTCACGGCTGCGATACGACTCAGAAGAGCTTGCCTCTCTTCCGGCGGAGTGCGGCCCATGTATCCGCCGTCTCGCGCCGGCACGAGCTCCTGATCCTCTGCGCCCGTATCGGCTTCAATCCCTGATCGCATCGTCGAACACCGCGCATCAACGCGTTGACGCTTCGGCAATTTCAGATCTGGGAGTCCCTCACATGACCGCTACTGCGCTACGCAATACGACCATTGATTGGCAGACCTCCGACGCCGCGCATCACCTGCATCCCTTCACCGACCATGCCGAGCTCGCTAAGATCGGAACCCGGATCATCACCCGGGCCGAAGGCTCGCATCTCATTGATTCCGAAGGTAACCGCCTGCTCGACGCCTTCGCCGGACTCTGGTGCGTGAATGTCGGCTATGGCCGCAAGGAGCTGGCCAAGGCCGCCTATGAGCAGATGCTGCAGCTCCCCTACTACAACACCTTCTTCAAGACCTCGACCCCGCCGGCGGTCGAGCTCGGCGGCATCCTGGCCGAGCTGGCGCCAAACAATCTGCGCCACGTCTTCTATGGTCTTTCCGGCTCGGACGCCAACGACACCATCGCCCGCATGGTGCGCCAGTACTGGAACCTGGTCGGCAAGCCGGGGAAGAAGACCATCATCAGCCGGGTGAACGGGTACCACGGCAGCACCATGGTCGCCGCAAGCCTGGGCGGCATGAGCTACATGCACCAGCATGCGGATTTGCCGCTGCCCGGCTTCGTCCATATCCCGCAGCCCTATTGGTATGGCGAGGGCGGCGATCTGTCGCCGGAGGAGTTCGGTCTCAAGGCCGCGCGCGAGCTGGAGAAGAAAATCCTGGAGCTGGGGCCCGAGCGCTGTGCCGCCTTCATCGGCGAGCCGATCCAGGGGGCCGGCGGCGTCATCATGCCGCCCGCCACATATTGGCCCGAGATCCAGCGCATCTGCCGCCAGTATGACCTGCTGCTGATCGCCGATGAGGTAATCTGCGGCTTCGGGCGCACCGGCCGCTGGTTCGCCAGCGAGCTCTACGACATCAAGGCCGACTTCATGACCTTGGCCAAGGGCCTCACCTCCGGCTATGTGCCGCTCTCGGCGGCAATGATCGGCGACCGGGTGGCCCATGTGCTGATCGCGAGCGGCGAGTTCGACCATGGCTTCACCTATTCCGGCCATCCGGTCTCGTGCGCCGTCGCCATCGAGAACATTCGGATCCTCAAGGAGGAGAAGCTGGTCGAGCGGGTCCATGGCGAGACCGGCCCCTATCTGGAG
>DATBBO010000525.1:0-4682 GCA_036270995.1 Dongiaceae bacterium
GCTGTATCCAGGGGGCGATCCGGGATGCGACCCGGCGGCCCTGGGCGGGACCAAGGATTGGTCGAGATGGAATCGCAGCAGAGAATGGAGCCAAGGCGAGAGGACCGCGACGACGGTGCGGACTACATGCCGCACACCCCCGAGGGAATCGGCGAGATTCTGCGCCGCCAGCGGGAAAGTTACGGCCAGGATTTGCCGACCGTCGCGGCCCAGCTTCACATCAGGCTGGCCTATCTGCGGGCCGTCGAGAGCGGCCGGTTCAAGGATCTTCCCGGCATGGCCTATGCCGCCGGCTTCGTACGCAGCTATGGCGATTATCTGGGCCTCGATGGCGAGGAGCTCGTTCGCCTGTTCCGCGAGGAAGTGGCCGGGGTCGACCGCCAGGTCCCGCTCAATGTGCCGATCGTCGCCAGCGAGGGGCGGATCCCCGGTGGCGCCATCCTGCTGCTCTCGGGCTTTTTGGCGCTGTTGGCCTATGGCGTCTGGTACTACCTCGCCGACCGCCACAAAAGCTTTCTGGACCTCGTTCCCGAGGTGCCCTCGCAGCTTCGGGCCATTCTCGGCAAGGAGGTGCCGACCAATGTGGCGACCGCCCCGCCGGTGGTGAAGCCGCAGAGCGCCGCGATCACGGCCCAGGGGGCAACAGGGACAGGCGCCCAGGGGGCGCCGGCCCAAGGTTCGGGCACCCAGGGAGGGGCTCCCATCGTCCTGGGAGCTGCGCCTGCGCCCTCATCCTCGGCGACGGCCGCCGGTGCCAGCCCCTCGGCCGCCGCCTCCCAGCATGCGACGGCCAGCCCGCCGCCGGCCTCGGTCGGGACGCCGTCCGGGCCACCCGCGACCACGGTGCTGGTGGAACCGGGAGACCTGCCGCTTTCGCCCGGGGAGTTCGACGCCCTGGTGGCGGCCCATCGGCCCCCGGCGCCCGACGGCCAGCCGGCGCCACCGCCCGCTCAGGTAGTGATGGCCAGCCCTGGCGCCCGGGTGAAGCTCGTGGCCCGTATGGACAGCTGGGTCCAGATCAACGATAAGACCGGCAAGACCTACTACTCGGCGGTCCTGCGAGCCGGCCAGGCCATCGAGGTTCCGAATCAGCCGGGGCTGCTGCTGACGGCCGGCAATGCCGGCGGCCTTGATATTCTGGTCGACGGGACGCCGACCCCATCCCTGGGGGCCGTGGGGCTGGTGAAGCGGGATCTGCCCCTGGATCCGGCGGGCTTGAAGACCGCGAAGGCGTCACAATAGATATTAGCGTCAGGCGCAATGAGGATCTGAAATCATGAGCGTACGCCCCTATCGCGATATTCAGCGTCGCAAGAGCCGGCAGATTCATGTCGGCAATGTGGCTGTGGGTGGCGGTGCGCCGATCACCGTGCAGTCGATGACCAATACGCTCACCTCCGATGCGGCGGCGACCATCGCCCAGATCCGCGCCCTGGAGGAGGCCGGGGCCGATATCGTGCGCCTCTCCTGCCCGGACGAAGAGTCGACGGCTGCCCTGCCGGCCATCGTCAAGGCCGTCAAGCTGCCGATCGTGGCCGACATCCATTTCCACTACAAGCGGGCGATCGAGGCTGCCAAGGCGGGTGCCGCCTGCCTGCGCATCAATCCGGGCAATATCGGCAGCGCCGAGCGGGTGCGCGAGGTGGTGAGGGCGGCCCGTGACCATGGTTGCTCCATGCGCATCGGCGTCAACGCCGGCAGCCTGGAGCGCGACCTGCTGGAGAAATACGGCGAGCCCTGCCCGGAGGCGATGGTCGAGAGCGCTCTCGACCATGCCCGCATCCTCGAGGACAACGACTTCTTCGAATTCAAGATCAGCGCCAAGGCCTCGGACGTGTTTCTGGCGGTCGCTGCCTATCAGGGATTGGCGGATGCCTGCGACTATCCCCTGCACCTCGGCATCACCGAGGCCGGTGGCCTGCGCAGCGGCTCGGTCAAATCGTCCATCGGCATGGGCTCGCTGCTCTGGGCGGGCATCGGCGATACGATCCGCGTCTCCCTTTCCGCCGATCCGGTGGAGGAGATCAAGGTCGGTTTCGACATCCTGAAATCCCTCGGCCTTCGTCATCGCGGCGTCAATGTCATCTCCTGCCCCTCCTGCGCCCGCCAGCAGTTCGATGTCATCAGCACCGTGTCCGTCCTGGAGAAGCGCCTGGCCCACATCTCGACGCCGATGACCGTCTCCGTCATCGGTTGCGTCGTCAACGGTCCGGGCGAGGCGCGGGAAACCGACATCGGGTTCACCGGCGGCGGCAACGGCACCCATCAGGTCTATGTCAACGGCCTGCCGGATCATCGCCTGAAGGACGCCAATATCGTCGACCATCTGGTGGAGATGATCGAAAAGAAGGCCGCGGAGATCGAGGCGGCCAAGAACAAGCAGACCGACGCCGCCTAGGACGGATCTTCAGTCGTGAGCGAGCTGCAGCCCGTCCGGGGCACACATGATCTCTTGCCTGAAGACATGCGCCGTTTCCGGCGGGTGATCGAGGCTGCGCGCGCGGCGGCGGAGCGCTATGGCTATCTGGAGATGGCAACGCCGATCTTCGAGTTCTCGGAGGTCTTCAAGCGGACCCTGGGCGATACCTCCGACATCGTCACCAAGGAGATGTACACCTTCACCGACAAGGGTGGTGACCAGCTGACGCTCCGGCCCGAGAACACCGCCGGCGTCGCGCGCGCCTTCATTTCCGGCGGCCTCAGCCAGCATCTGCCGCTGAAGTACTTCTATGCCGGGCCGATGTTCCGCTATGAGCGCCCGCAGAAGGGCCGCCAGCGCCAGTTCCACCAGATCGGCGTGGAGCTCCTGGGCACGGCCGGTCCGGCAGGGGATGTGGAGATCATTGCCTGCGGTGCGTCCATCCTGCGCGATCTGGGGATCCTCGAGCGCACGGTGCTTGAGCTGAACACGCTCGGCGATGGCGAGAGCCGGGCCGCCTATCGCACGGCCCTCATCGCCTATTTCAAGGCGCATCACGACAAGCTGTCCGCCGACAGCCGCGAGCGGCTGGAGCGCAATCCGCTGCGCATCCTCGATTCCAAGGATGAGGGTGACCGCGCGCTGATCGCCGATGCACCTAAATTCGGCGAGCATCTCAATCAGAAGAGCCGCGATTTCTTCGCCGGGGTGACCGATGGCCTGGGGACCCTGGGCATCGCCTATGAGCTAAACCCGCGGCTCGTGCGCGGCCTCGACTACTACTGCCACACCGCCTTCGAGTTCACGACCACCGAGCTGGGGGCCCAGGGCACTGTCATGGGGGGCGGACGCTATGACGGGCTGATGGAGATCATGGGGGGCCCCGCGACGGCGGGTGTCGGCTGGGCCGCGGGGATCGAGCGCATGGCCATGATGCTGGCCGAGACGCCGCCCGCGCGCCGGCCCATCGCCGTGGTGCCGGTGGGGGCGGGGGCCGAGCGGCCGGCGGCAGGAATCGCCGAGCGCCTGCGCCGCGCAGGCTTTGCCGTCGAGCTGGGCTATGGCGGCAATATCGGCAAGCGCTTGAAGCGGGCGGACAAGCTGGGGGCTTCGGCCGCCATCATTCTCGGCGAGGATGAGCTGGCCAAGGGTGAGGCCGGGCTACGCGATCTCGACAGCGGAGAGCAGACGGCGGTGCCGTTGGTCGAGCTCGAGGAGCGCCTGGCCCGCTTCCGTTAGCGGCCGTGGCCGAGTTTCTCGTCGTCGGAGTCAGTCATCGCAGCGGAACGGCGGCCCTGCGCGAGGCCCTCTATGTCGAGGAGGAGCGCCAGCCCGAGCTGCTGCAGCGCCTGCGCGCGGCCGGGCTCGCCGAGGCCGTCTTCCTCTCGACCTGTGATCGCAGTGAGGTCCAGGCCGTGGCGGCGGATGCCGATATGGCGGCCGCAGCGGTGGAGACCGCCTTCGCCGGCCAGGCCGGGGTGCCCCGGGAAGAAGTCGCGGCCCAGTCCTATCGCCTCGCCGGTGCCGAAGCCTTGCGCCATATGTTCGCCGTCGCCTCCTCCCTCGACAGCCAGGTGATCGGCGAGCCCCAAGTGCTGGGGCAGGTCAAGGAGGCCCACCGCCTGTCCCAGGCCGCGGGCCTGATGGGCGGCCAGCTCGACGAGGCGTTGCAGGCGGCCTACGCCGCCGCCAAGCGGGTCCGCAGCGAGACGGGCCTGGCCGAGCAGCCGGTTTCCATCGCCGCGGTGGTGGTCGGGCTCGCCCGCCAGCTTCATGGCGATCTGGCGCGGGCCCGGGGGCTTCTGATCGGTCCGGGCGAGATGGGCGAGCTCATCGTCGAGCAGCTTCGGCGCGCCGGCCTCGGCCGCCTGACGGTCGCCCATGGCTCGGCCCGGCGGGCGGCGCTGATTGCCAGGCGCTATGAGGCGCATCATATGACCCTTGCCGAGCTGCCCAGCGGTCTCGCCGCCGCCGATGTGGTGGTGAGCGCTCATGGCGCGGGCCGGCCCATCATCACCGCGGAGGCCATGGCGGCGGCGATCAGGCTTCGCCGCCATCGCCCCGTCCTGGTTATCGACGTCGCTGTACCAGCCGACGTGGAGCCGGCAGTCGACAGGCAGGAGGATGTATTCCGCTACGAGCTCGATGATCTGGAGCGCGCCGCGATGCAGGGCCGCTCGACCCGGGCGGCGGCGGCGCGTGCCGCCTGGAGCTTGATCGACGAGGCCGTGGCGAGCTATCTCGGGCGCCGCGCGGGCCGGGC
>DATBBO010000526.1:0-2350 GCA_036270995.1 Dongiaceae bacterium
TCGCCGGCCGCATCTCCTGGGCGAGGCTCCGGCCCCGCGACGCCAAGGCCGGCGGCGGGGATCGCGGCGCCACGCCGGTGCGCACCACGCCCATCACCCTGCTGGCGCGCCGCAACGCCCCGCTCTGGTCCTCGCTCTCGCCCGGCCTGGCAAGCGTCGAGCCCGGCAACCATGCCCAGACCGTCGCCGGCTTCATCCGCGAGCATGGCGCCTCTTTCTTCGACGAGCTGGTGGAGGGCACCGGCCTGCTGCGCAGCCAGACCGAGGATGCGCTGGCCGAGCTGGTCGCTTTGGGCCTGGTGAATTCCGACAGCTTCGGCGGCCTGCGCGCCTTGCTCACGCCCTCCGACCGGCGCCGGCCCTTCGCGGGCGGCAAGCGGCGCCGGCGCACCGTGACCTTCGGCATGGAGGACGCTGGCCGCTGGGCGCTCACCCGCCGGCCAGGGACCGCCCAACCTGGCGCCACCCAACCGGGCGCCCCGTTCAAGCCGGAGGCCGTCGAGCATGTCGCCCGCGCCTTGCTGCTGCGCTATGGCGTCGTCTTCTGGCGCCTCATCGAGCGCGAGGCCGGCTGGCTGCCGCCCTGGCGCGATCTGCTCCGGGTCTATCGCCGTCTCGAAGCCCGCGGCGAGATCCGCGGCGGCCGCTTCGTCGCCGGCTTCTCCGGCGAGCAATTCGCGCTGCCCAATGCGGTGGGCGCGCTGCGCGAGGCCCGCCGCAAGAAGCCCGCCGGCCTTCTGATCTCGATCTCCGGCGCCGATCCGCTGAATCTCGTCGGCATCCTCACCCCCGGCCCCAAGCTCGCCGCCCTGACGGGCAACCGCCTGCTCTACCGCGACGGCCTCCCGGTCGCGCTGCTCGCGGGCGGCGAGGTGCAATTCATCGAAAGCCTCGACCCCGCCGCGGAATGGGAAGCCCGCAAGGCACTCCTGCGGGCCTTCGCGCCGGCGCCGGTGGATGCGCCATGAGCGTATGTCGGTAACACGTAAAGCTGTCCGATTTAGGTAGCACATGATTTGTCCGCTGTTGGCCCTGGGGGATGTGGGCGATCGCCCACATCCCCCAGGGCGTGCCGCCCAGCGGAGTTAAGCGGCTGTCTTGGCATGGTCTTTCTCGTCGATGAGCCGTGCATCTGAGTGGTAACGGGCCAGGCAGCGCGGGCCGTGGAAGACGGCCAGCCGGCCATCGGGGTATTCGTGCACGCGCACCTTGACCTTGACGTAGTGGTGGCGATGGCGGTCGGGCGGGATCTGCAGGCTCAAGCGCCGGTAGGAGACGCAGTTGTCGCGGCCGACGATGCGGTCTTCCTGAAGGCAGAGGATATCGCTCAGATCGCGCCCGATGTAGGGAATGAAGGCGCTGCCCGGCTCGGCCGGAGCGACGCGGAAGGCGGCGTTGTGGGCGGGCAGGAAGACCTCGCTGAGATATTGGTTGGCTGCTGCCATGGTGGTGATGCCGGCCGCCCGTAGCTCCTGCGGCAACCGTCCTTGCAGGGTGCCGAACATGCGCTCCGAGCGCCCGCGCGCCTCCGGTGCCGAGGCCGGGATGAGGGTGATGCCGAGCTGCTCGAGCGCACGCCTGACCTGGGTCGGCGTCTCTTCGTCGACCCCCTGATCGGCCGTCTTCGTGATCCAGTAATGGGAGCCGCGATCGGCGTAGAGCGCCCCGAACAGGCCCTGCTTGGCGATCACCTCGCCCAACGCCAGGAAGCTCGACATCGTGCCTTCCTCCTCGACAAAGAAGGCCGAGTAGATCTCGCTCGTGGCATCGTCCATCGTGACGATCAGATCCCACTCGGCATCCGCGACCCAGCGGTGGCTCGACCCGTCCTGGTGCAGCATCATGCCAGGCAACGGCTTGCGCGGCCGCTTGCGCCGATGCGCCCCACGCTTCTTGGCCCGCTTCACCTGGCCGGCATCCTGCAGGATCCGCTTGGTCCAGCCGTAGCTCAGCCGGTCGCCGTGCTCGCTCACCAGCTTCTCGTGGAAGTGCTTGACGTTGAAATCGAAATACCGCGTGGCATAGAGCTCGATCACCCGGGTCGCAACGTCCGCCCCTATCCGCCGCCCCGAGACCCGCCCCACCCGCCGATCGCACAGCCCTTCCGCACCGTCGGCCTCGTAGCGCATCCGGTAGCGCAAAAAACTCCGCTCCGACATGCCCAGGATATCCGCCGCCTCCGAACAGCTCAGATAACCTCGCCCAAACCGAAAGTAGACCTCCTCGAACCGCATCTTCCGGACCTCGCACAATGCACCTGTCCAGCTCATGATCGCCCCCCTTTTGGAGCGACTCTAAAACCGGACAAGTGACGTGCTACCTAAACCGGACAACCCTCATGTTACCGACA
>DATBBO010000527.1:0-4968 GCA_036270995.1 Dongiaceae bacterium
GCCGCGGCCGGCCGGCCGCGGCGGCTGGCTATAGACCGCAGCGATGTCGTAGCCGGCGGCGATCAGGGCCGAAAGGCTCGTGGCCGCGAAATCCGGCGTGCCCAAGAAGGCGAGGCGCAGCCGGGTCACGGGTCTCTGATAGGCAGCGCGTCCGGCCCACCCCCCACCCCAACCCTCCCCCGCAAGGGGGGAGGGGGTCTTCGGGCGATGGCGGAATTTTTTCCCCCCGCCCCCTTGACGGGGGCGGGCCGGGGTGGGGGTGAGCTACGGGCGCGTTCGTTCCAGGGATCGTCGGATAGATGCCATGAGCCGCCTGCGCCTCGCTTTCATGGGCACGCCGGAGTTCGCGGCGACCAGCCTTTCGGCACTGATCGCCGCCGGCCACGACATCGCTGCGGTCTATAGCCAGCCACCCCGGCCGGCCGGCCGCGGCCAGCAGCCACGCCCCTCGCCTGTCCAGCTGCTGGCCGAGCGCCATGGCCTCAGCCTCCACACGCCGGCAAGCCTGAAGGGCGCGGAGACCCAGGCCGCTTTCGCGGGCCACGGCCTCGATGTCGCGGTGGTGGTGGCCTATGGCCTGCTGCTGCCGCGCGCGATCCTGATGAGCCCCCGGCTTGGCTGCCTTAACATCCATGCCTCGCTCCTGCCGCGCTGGCGGGGGGCGGCACCCATCCAGCGCGCGATCCTGGCCGGCGATGATGAGAGCGGCGTCACCATCATGCAGATGGATGAGGGCCTGGACACGGGGCCGATGCTGCTCCGCCACGCCATCGCGGTCGGTCCGCGAGAGACCGGCCAAGGCCTCCATGACCGGCTCGCAGCGCTGGGCGCGGGGCTGATCATCGAGGCGCTGGATGGTCTCGCCGGCGGAAGCCTCCATGCCATCCCCCAGCCGGCCGAGGGCGTGACCCATGCCGCGAAACTCACGCGCGAGGAGGGCCGGCTCGATTGGCGGCAGCCCGCGATCCTGCTGGACCGGCGCGTGCGGGCGCTGGCCCCTTGGCCCGGCGCCTGGTTCGAGATCGGCGGCGAGCGTGTGAAGGTGCTGGAGGCCGAGCCCGTCGCGGAATCGGGCGCGCCCGGCCGGGTCATGGACGGGCAGCCGACCATCGCCTGCGGCGATGGCGCGCTGCGGCTGCTCAAGCTGCAGCGGGCCGGCAAGGCCGCGCTGCCTGCCGAGGCCTTCCTGCGCGGATTCCGGATGGATGCCGGCATGGTGCTGCCATGACCCGCTTCCGTCTTCTGGTCGAATATGATGGCGGGCCCTATGTGGGCTGGCAGCGCCAGGAGAACGGAGCTTCGATCCAGCAGGCTCTCGAGGAGGCGCTCTTCGCCTTCTGCGGCGAGCAGGTCACGACCACCGGCGCGGGACGCACCGATGCCGGGGTGCATGCCCTGGGCCAGGTGGTTCATCTCGACATCGCGCGGGCCTGCAGCGCCGAGACCCTGCGCGATGCGGTCAACTTCCATCTGAAGCCCCAGCCCATCGCCGTCTTGGCGGCGGCCGTGGCGAGCCCCGATTTCCACGCCCGCTTCTCGGCGATCGGCCGTCGCTACCTCTATCGCATCCTCAACCGCAGGGCGCCGCCAGTGCTGGAGCGTGGGCGGGCCTGGTGGGTCCCCGTGCCGCTCGATACGGCGGCCATGCAGGAAGCGGCTCAGCGCCTGGTGGGACGCCACGACTTCACCAGCTTCCGCTCCTCCATCTGCCAGGCGGCCTCCCCGCTGAAGACACTCGACCGCCTCGAGGTCGAGCAGCAGGGCGAGGAGATCCGCATCCATGCGGCCGCGCGCTCCTTCCTGCATCATCAGGTGCGCAACATGGCGGGCTCCCTCAAGCTGGTGGGGGAAGGGCGCTGGAGCGCCGATGACATCGCCGCGGCACTGGCCGCCCGCGACCGCCGCGCTGCCGGGCCGACCGCCCCGCCCGAGGGGCTCTTCCTGATGGAGGTGCGCTACCCGCCATGAGCGATCTCTTTCCCGGCTTCGACCCCCGGCGCGTCCCGGTGGAGGGCATCGAGATCAGCTGCCGCATCGGCGGCGAAGGTCCGCCCTTGCTGCTGATCCATGGCTATCCCGAGACCCATGCCTGCTGGCATCGCCTGGCGCCGCAGCTGGCGGAAACCTTCCGGGTCGTGCTGCCGGACCTGCCGGGCTATGGGGATAGTGGCTTCCTCGAGCCGGACGAGGCGAACAGGCGTTATTCCAAGCGGAACATGGCGGCGGTGATGGTGGCCGTGATGCGAAGCCTGGGTCACGAGCGATTCCGCCTGGTGGGGCACGACCGGGGTGCGCGCGTCGCCTACCGTCTGGCGCTGGACCACGCCGATCGCGTCGAGCGGCTTGCCCTGCTCGACATACTGCCGACCTCCGAGGAATGGGCACGCTTCGACAAGGACGAGGCGCTGGCGACCTTCCACTGGCCCTTCCTCGCCCAGCCCGACGGCCTGCCGGAGCGGCTGATCGCGGCCGAGCCCGATTTCTTCCTGCGCAGTCTGATGAATCGCTGGGCGGGCGATCCGGCCCGGATCGCGCCCGAGGCCCTGGCCGAGTATCTGCGCTGCTTCCGCCGCGAGAGCGTGATCCGCGCAACTTGCGCCGACTATCGCGCCGGCGCGACAACAGACCTCGAGGATGATGAAGCCGACCGCGTGGCCGGGCATCGCATCGCTTGCCCGTTGCTGCTGCTCTGGGGCAAGGGCCGTGGCGACATCCTGCCGGTCTGGCGGCGCTGGGCCAGCGACCTCAGGGGCGAGGCCATCGCCTGCGGCCATTTCCTGCAGGAGGAGGCACCGGAGGCCGTGCTGGCGCGGCTGCTCCCCTTCCTGCGCGAGGCTCAGGACGCGTAAGCCTCCATCGCACCGAGGAAACTCACGAGATAGCCAATCACGAAGTCGACAAGGACGAAGCTGGCTGCGGTGAGCCCCGAGGTTCTGAGCGCCGTGCGGGTGATGAACCACTCATAGGCGAGAACGGCGAACTGCCCGCCGAATACGAGCCAGTCGGCGAGCCCCACGGATAGCAGACCGCTATTGGCAACGACATGGATGGGCAGGAGGAAGGCGTACTGCAGCAATGTGCCCCAGTTAAGCGCGGTAACGAAGCCAAAATAGTCGTGCTGCCGGTCGATGAGGTGGACCAGATAGAAAGCGGCCAGGGGATAGGCGACCCAGCTGATCACATAGGCGATGGTCTCGGCGATGATGACGCGCGCCCAGCTGCCGCCGATATGCATCTGGGAGAGATCGGCCCCGAGGATGACAATCACCAGCGGCGCCGCCAGGACCGCGACCCGGAACGAGCGCCAGAAGCCTGTGACGCTGCGATCGAAATAGCGCATGCCGTCGGGATCGAGATGCGCCAGGCGCCAGGCGCCGTAGAGGGCCGGGCCGATCTCCGCCAAGGTCAGCATGTTGCCCTCAGCATGCGGCGAAGAAGCCCTCGAGGATGCGCTCGTAGATCCTTGCCAGCCGCTCGATATCGGCGAGCGCCACCTCCTCGTCCACCTTGTGCATGGTCCGGCCGACCATGCCGAACTCGGCGACGGGGCAGTAGTCCTTGATGAATCGCGCATCGGAGGTGCCGCCGGTGGTCGAGAGCTGGGGCTTTCGCCCGGTCACCTGCTCGATGGCCTGCGACATGATCTCGCTGAGCGCGCCCGGCGGCGTCAGAAAGGATTCACCGCTGACATGCAGCTTCAGCTCGTAGCGCCCGCCGACCGCGGCGAAGCGCTCCTCGAGCCAGCGGGCGAGGCTGGCGCTGCTATGGGCGTCGTTGAAGCGGATGTTGAAGATCGCCCGCGCCGCCGCCGGAATGACGTTGCTCGCCGGATTGCCCACATCGACGCTGGTGACCTGCAGGGTCGAGGGCTGGAAATGGGTCGTCCCGGCATCCAGCGGATCGCGGGTGATGCTCTCCAGCATGCGGATCAGGCGATGCACGGGGTTGTCGGCGAGGTGGGGATAGGCGCTGTGGCCCTGGACGCCATGGACGGTCAGATAGCCGCTCATGCTGCCGCGCCGGCCGATCTTGATCATGTCGCCCAGGGCTTCGGGATTGGTCGGCTCCCCCACCAGGCAGGCATCCAGCCGCTCGCCCTGCTCCTTGAGCCAGCCCAGCATGGGCTTGGTGCCGTTGACCGAGGGACCTTCCTCATCGCCGGTGATGAGAAGCGCGATGCGGCCGGCAAAGCCCGATCCGCGCTGCGCCAGGAAGCGCTCGGCCGCCGCGACGAAGCAGGCGATGGCGGCCTTCATATCGGCGGCACCACGGCCGATGAGGCGCCCGTCGCGGATCACCGCGCCGAAGGGATCGCTGCTCCAGCCCGCCGCATCGCCCACCGGCACCACGTCGCTATGGCCGGCGAAGGCGAAGGCCGGTCCCTCCCCCTCGCCCCAGCGGGCGTAGAGATTGTCCACCGCCACGCTGCCCTCCGCCTGGAAGGGCAGGCGCCAGCAGCGGAAACCGATGGCGGCGAGCGTCCGCTCCAGCAGATCGAGAGCGCCCCCTTCCGCCGGCGTCACGCTGGGGCAGCGGATGAGCGACTGGGTCAGCTGGAGAGGATCGAGACCCACCATGGGTCAATCCCGGAGCAATTCGTTGATGGAGGTCTTGGCCCGCGTCTTCTCGTCGACCCGCTTGACGATGACGGCGCAGTAGAGGCCCGGGCCCGGCTCGCCATTGGGCAAAGGCTTGCCCGGCAGCGTGCCGGAGACCACCACCGAATAGGCGGGCACGCGGCCGTAATGCACGGTGCCGGTAGCCCGGTCGACGATCTTGGTCGAGGCGCTGATATAGACGCCCATGGAGAGCACACTGCCGCGCTCGACGATGACGCCCTCGACCACCTCGGAGCGGGCGCCGATGAAGCAATCGTCCTCGATGATCACGGGATTTGCCTGCAGCGGCTCGAAGACGCCGCCGATGCCGACTCCGCCCGAGAGATGGCAGTTCCTGCCGATCTGGGCA
>DATBBO010000528.1:0-5891 GCA_036270995.1 Dongiaceae bacterium
AAGAGAGTCGCGATCGGATAGGCGAAGATCCCGATGACGAACACGATCATCGGTAGAGCATAGATCCAGGGGAGCCAGCGACCGACCTTCACGACCAGCGACCTCCCGCTTTCAGCCTCCGGGCGGAACCGGTTTCGTCACGCCCTCAGAGCTTGCCCAGCGCCTCGGCATAGCGCTTGGCCGTCTCGAGCCCGAAGGGGCTCGCCGGCGTCGCGGGGATCCGCGGCTTGATCTCGGCGATGCCCAGACGGTGGCCCAGCACCGGCTTGCCGTAGACCAGGAAGGTGTCCATCGATTCCATGAGGAAGATGAGAAGCGGCAGCACCTTGGCATAAAGCCGCTCCGCCTTCTTCATCCCTTCCTCGGTGCCGCTCGCCATATGGTCGAAGATGCGCGCCAGCACGTCGAAGGCCTCGCCGCCGGGAATGATGCCGACGGCGCCGGCGCGGATGGAATCGATCATCTCGATGCCGTCGCGACCGTTGAAAACATCCAGGGCGCCGTCCGTCTCCATCATCAGCCGGGCGATGGCGACGGCGGTCGCCTCGAGCTTGACGATGGCGAAATTGCGATGGGCGCGATGCAGCGCCTTGATCCCGGCGTGGGAGAGGCCGATGCCCAGATATTCCGGCGCGTTCTGGATACCGATCGGAATGGGTGAGGCGTCCGTCACGGCGCCGAAGAAGCGGATCAGTTCGGATTCCGGCACATGCTTGACCAGAGGCGGCTGCAGGATCGCCCAGGCGGCGCCCGCCGCCGCCGCGGCTTTCACGAACTCGATCTGCCCGGCGATGCTGGTTTCGGCCACGGTGACCGTGAGCGGCACCTTGCCGCCGATATCCTCGGCGACCCACTCCATCAGCATGCGCCGCTCCGCCGTCGAGAGCTTGTTAACCTCGCTCGCCAGCCCCAGCACGCCGATCCCATGGACCTTGTGCTTCAGCATCGAGCGGATCTGCCGGCGCATCGGCTCGCGGGCGAGCTTGCCCTTGGCGTCGAACAGCGCATAGACCATCGGATAGACGCCAAAAAAGCCGGATTTGGTCTTCATGTCTCCCCTGCTCCCTCCCGCCGGCGATTGCGGCTTGCCAATTAGTGTAACGTTAAAGTCGCAGAAGGGAAAGGGTTCGCGCGCCGGCCCGCGAAGGCCGGGCCTGCCTTTCCGTCAAGCCGCCGGCAGGGGGCGGCGGATGTAGTAGTCGGGGTCGCGGGCCTGGCGGATGAGGGTCGGCAGGATCTCGCGATAGGCCTCTCGGAAGCCGCGATAGGCCGGCGGCATCTGGTCCTTCACCATCTCGTGCAGCCGGGGAAGGGCATGGAACGGCACCATGGGGAACATGTGGTGCTCGATGTGGTAATTCATATTGGCATAGAGGAAGCGGCAAAGCGGGTTCATATAGACCGTCCGCGTGTTGAGGCGGTGGTCCCTGACCATCTCCGCGAGGCCCGCGTGCTGGGTCAGCACGCAGAGGTGGTGGAACCAGGCGCCATAGAAGCGCGGCAGGCCGACGAACATCAGCGGCAGCAGGCTTCCCGTCGCAGCCGACCCGCCGATGGTGAGGATTATCAGGGCGACATAGGCGCGGCTCGACCAGATCATCCTGCCCCGCTGGGTCTCCGGCACGAACTGCCGGGCGCCAGGGGTCATGATCCCGGCGGCATGGAGTAGGATCTTCCTGAGCTCGACCGAGCCGCTATAGAGGTAGAGAAAGTCGCTGGCGATCGCCGGCAGGTTCGCCGGCCGCGGCACGGTGATCTCCGGATCGCGGCCCACCATCATCGTCTCCAGGTGATGGCGCGCATGGCTCCAGCGCCAGAGATAGGCCTCGCGCAGGCACATGAAGGAGCAAAGGTGATAGAAGGCCTCGTTCAGCCAGCGGCTGCGGAAGGCCGTGCCATGGCCGCATTCATGCCAGTGGGCATCGCTGGAGGTATAGAGTGTGCCGTAGACGAGGAAGGCCGGCACAGCCCACCAGCTTCCCCAGGCGAAGAAGGCGACGACGCCGCTGGCGGCGAGCAGCAGCATCCAGGGGGCGAAATTGGCGAGGCCCGCGCGGTCGCTGCGCCGCATGAGGTCCTTCAGCGCGCCGGGCGGCAGCCGGCAGCTATGCCACTTCCCCTCGACCCGCTGCTCGATGCCGCCGTCGTCGAGGGCGAGCGCGTCCCTCGCCCCGCCCGATAGCTCGTATGCCCGCCGGTCCCGGACCATCGCCGCAGCGCCTCCGTCGCGCCAGGCTCGCCTCGAAACAATGTAGCGTTAAAGTTGCTGCGCCCCCGTGTCAACGGCGTGGCCGGTCAAGTCGAGCTGCCGGGCTGCAGCGCCACGGGATAGACGATCTCCGCACGCTCGAACCGGCCCTCCGTCAGCCGCTTCAGGATCTCGCCACCGCCGCGCGCACCCATCTCATAGGCGGGCGAGCGGACGGTGGTCAGCACCGGTGTGGTGTACTGCCAGAACTCGAAGGCGTTGAAGCCCGTGATGGCGACATCGCCGGGAACGGCGAGGCCTTGCTCGGCCATCAGCTTCATGGCGGCGATGCCCATCTGGTCGTTGCCGGCGACGATCGCATCGGGCCGTCCATGCTGCGCGATGTCGGCGGCCAGCGCTGCCCGGGTATGGTTCAACTCGGCATCGCCGCAGCGCACGACGCGCAGCGAAACCTCGGCCCCGCTCTCGCGAATGGCATCGCGCAGGCCCCGGACCCGTTCGGCGATGGCGGGCCAATGGACCTCCGGGATCAGAGCGACGAGCCGTCGGGCGCCCAGCTTCAGCACCTCACGGCCGACCAGCCTTCCGCCCTCACGGTCGGCCTGCCGGATCGTGCTGAGATCGGCCCCGGGGAATCTCAGCATGTCCTGAAAGATCAGCAGAGGCTGTCCCAGCGCCAGCAGCGTCTCGACGATGCCGCGGCGCACGGGATCGGGGCCGGAGAGGACCACGCAGATGGCATCGGTGCGGATGCCGCGGACCAGGGAGGAGGAGCGGAAAGCCTCCGCCGACAGGCCCTGCAGCAGCAGCCCGTAGCCCATGGAATTCAGCCGGTTGCTGAGCCCGGCCACGACATGGGTAGTGAAGGGATCGGCCAGATATTGCGGCGCCTCGTCGATGATGATCATGCCGATGGAGAGCTGCTTGGCCAGGCGCAGGCTGCGCGCCATGCTGTGCGGGCGGTAGCCGAGACGCGCGACCGCCGCCTCGATGCGCCCGCGGGTCTCGGGCCGCATGGTCCCGGTCCGCTCGTTGAGGAAGTTGGAGACGGTCATGGGCGAGACCCCCGCCGCCTCGGCCACGTCGCGGATGGTGGCGAGGCGGCCGGACGCACCGCCTGGCCGCGCCCGACCGGAGGGTTGGTCTCGGTCCTTCCGGGGAGGCCGCGCCCCCGCCCGCTTCGGCCCGAAGGATTTCATCGGCCCCTGCTCTCCCACGGCCGGTCGCGAATGGCAAGGGGAGCAATACTTCGAATCACCAGAATTCAACTGGACCGTCGTCGATTTCATTGGCGGGCCTGCAAGGCTTGCCCTAGCTTCTGGCAAGAAACTAGGGGGATCACCGACCAGCATCATGTCACGGAGTCGGGAGACATCGAGCCGCGGTCCCGGATATCGGCTGCGCGGCATCCACGGGCGCGTCGTCAGCAGCATCGGCGAAGGGATCATCAAGGGCCGCTATCCTCCGGGAAGCCTGCTGCCGCGAGAGCCCGAACTCATCGCCAAATTCGAAGTCAGCCGGACCGCGCTGCGCGAGGCGCTCAAGGTGCTGGCCGCCAAGGGTCTGGTGGAGACGAGGCAGCGGGTCGGCACGCGCGTGCGTCCGCAGGAGCAGTGGAACCACTTCGATCCCGAGATCACCGTATGGCAGCTCGGGAATGGATTCCGCAGCGGATTCGTGCGCGATCTGATCGAGTTCCGCCAGATCAACGAGCCGGCGGCAGCCCGTCTCGCCGCCATGCGCGCCACCGCGCGCGACCTCGCGGCCATCGCGGCCGCGCTCGCGGCCATGGAGGCGGGAGCGGCCAGGGCGGACCCCGTCGCCTATGCGGAGGCCGATGCGCGCTTCCACATCTGCGTCTTCCTTGCCTCCCACAACAACCTGATGGCCAGCCTCTCCTTCACCATCCGCCAGATCCTGGAGACCACCTTCAAGCTGCACCAGGCGACGAAGGGCACTCGGTCCTATGGCTTTGTCGAGGATGTCAGCTTCCACCGCCGGGTCTTCGAGAAGATCGGCCGGCACCAGCCGGAGGCGGCGGCAAAGGCCATGTCGCGCCTGGTCGCCGCGGCGGAGCACGACCTGAAGGCCGCACCGGCGAGGCGCCGGGCCAAAAGCTGAGTCGAGACGTCAGACGGGCAGCGCCGAACTTCGGAACAGGGTCCGGCCGGCGACCGTGATCTCCACGTCCTTCTGATAGGGACGCAGCGCGGCCGTGTTCACCGTCATGCCGAGCCCCGGCCCGTCCGGCAGGCGGATCATGCCGTCCTTGTCCGGCATGATGTGGTTCACCGTCAGATCGCGCGCCAGCGCGCTCGGGGCGAAGGGATACTCGGCGATGCGGTGATCGGCCAGCCCGGCATAAGGCTGCATCGAGGCCGAGAGGGCGAGATGCGAGGTGAAGGTGTGATTGACGAAGGTCACGCCCTTGGCGACCGCGTGATCCGCCACTTCCTTGGCGGGCCCGAGACCGCCGATGCGGCCTGTATCGATCTGGACGAAGCCGA
The DNA here is from genome assembly GCA_036270995.1 of Dongiaceae bacterium. Taxonomy (GTDB): domain Bacteria; phylum Pseudomonadota; class Alphaproteobacteria; order Dongiales; family Dongiaceae; genus DASXQK01. The sequence continues at coordinate 4,717 of DATBBO010000528.1, forward strand.
CCTTGCCGAAATCGATCAGATTGAGCGCCATGGGCGCAGAATGGCAGCCCTCTCCGCCCGCCATGCCGACCTTCCGGCTCCGATCCGCCAGCGCGCCATAGGCCGCGAGCGCATCGGGCAGGAACGGCTCCTCGAGCCAGAGGACCTCGAACCTCTCCAGTGCCGGCAGGCGTTTGGCCGCCGCCTCCACATCCTGGGCGAAGATCTGGCCGGCATCGATCAGAACCTCGGCTTCGCTGCCCATGCCGGCGCGCGCCGCCTCGATATGGGCAGCGTCTTCGGCGACGCTGCCGCGGCCATAATTGACCCAGCCGAACTTGACGGCGCGGAAGCCCGCCTCTCGCGCGGCCTTGGCCTTGGCCTCCGTCTCCGCCGGCGTATTGCCGAAAAGCTGCGAGGCATAGGCAAGCTTGGGGGCCGCGCTCTTGTAGCCCAGGAGCCGATAGACGGGTTCGCCCAAGCTCTTGCCCAGGGCATCCCAGAGAGCGATCTCGATGCCGGAGAAGGTATGGGCGGCCTGCAGCAGGTCCATGCTGTTGAACTGCACCGACGCCCGGATCCGGGCGATGTCCGACGGATCGTTCATGGGCTGGCCGAGAACCGATTCCGCCACCGGCCGGCAGGCGCCATGGGACATGGGGCAGACATAGCTGGCGATGCAGGTGAGCGGTGAGGCCTCGCATTCACCCCACCCCACATGCGAACCAACCTGCACGCGGACCAGGAGAGCGTCCTGGCTGCCATCGGCATCGGTGGTCACCTTGGGCATGGCCAAGTAGAAGAAATCGACATTATCGATTTTCATGCCGGCCGCTCGCGCTGAAAGAAACCCCGAAGGCGGGGCATCCGCCTTCCCCGAGGCGAATTATATTATTTATCGGCCGGCAGCATCAAGCCATATGCACCAGCTGCGAGCGGCGGGTTAGCCCCGCAAGCTCGCTCAGCTCGTTTCGCCGGTGGGCGGCGGATGCCCGTCACGATGGCATCCGCCGCGGCCCGATGGCGCCGCCTTACAGCATGCGCTCCCAATCCTTCAGCTCCTTCTCGGCGACATCCTTCTGGATGCCATAGCGCTCCTGGATGCGCCCGAGCAGCTGTTCGCGTTTGCCGTCGATGTAGGTCAGGTCGTCATCGGTGAGCTTCGCCCACTTCTGCTTTGCCTTGCCCTTCATCTG
>DATBBO010000529.1:0-2101 GCA_036270995.1 Dongiaceae bacterium
AATGGGCGTGAGCCCGAACCCCTCAGGAGATTGGGCGAAGAGGTTGTAGTAGAGAAGCAAAGTCATGATGTCGAACATCATCAGGGAGGCGATCAGCACGGCGAGGGCGAAGAGCCGGTTCGCGAACAGAGCGAAATCGAGCAGCGGATGGACCCGGCGCCTCTCCGTCCGGTAGAGGAGAAGGAAGGCGACGGCCGCGACCAGCAGCAGCAGGATCGCGTCCCAAGGCGCTTGGGCGAAGCGGGCCAGGGCTTGCAGGCCCGAGACCATCGTCACCATGAAGAGGACGAGCAGGCCGAGGCCGGGCCAATCCACCCCGCCGGCCTTGCGGCCGGGCGCACCGGGCTTCGCCGCCAGGGCGAGGCCGGCGGGCAGCATCATTGCGAGATTGAGCCAGAAGACCATCTGCCAGCCCGCGTAATGGGTGATGGCGCCACCCAGCAGCGGGCCGATGCTGAAGCCCAGCATCAGGAAGCCCGTCCAGCCGCTGATGGCCGCCGCCCGTCCGGCCTCGGGCACGGCCTCCGCCACCGCGGCCAGCGAGCCGGCCACGGCGAAGGCGGCACCCAGCCCCTGCAGCGCGCGGGCCGCGATGAGGGCCGCACTGTCGGGGGCGAGTGCGATGATCAGCGAGGCAAGCGCGAAGAGAAGGATTCCGGCGGCGGAGGAGCGCCGGGCTCCGAATCCATCCGCCGCCCGCCCGCCCAGGATGATGAAGGCGGCGGAGGCCAGGAGATAGGCGTTCACTGCCCATTCCACTTCGGCGGCGCCGAGGCCGAGCCGTGCCGACATGGCGGGCAGTGCGGCCATGATCGCCGTGCTGTTTTCCCCCACCGCAAAGATCGCCAGATAGCAGGCGATCAGCACCAGCCTGGATTCGCCCCGCATCGTTCCCCCAAGGGACGCCGGCGGCTCTAGCGCGCCACCTTCACCACCAGCTTGCCGAAATTCTTTCCCTGCAGAAGCCCGATCAGCCCCTCGGGCGCCCGCTCCAGCCCCTCGATGATGTCCTCGCGGTACTTGACCCGCCCCTCTCGGATCCACTGCCCCATATCGCGGTAGAAATCCTTCCGCTGATCGATGAACTCGCGCTGGATGAAGCCGCGGATGGTAAGGCTCCGGGTCAGCACCTCGCGCATGGCGACCGGCAGTCGGTCGGGCCCCGGATAGGGTGGTGCGGAGTTGTATTGCGCGATCAGGCCGCAGACGGGGATGCGCGCGAACTCGTTGAGCAGCGGGAAGACGGCATCCCAGACCTTGCCGCCGACATTCTCGAAATAGACATCGATGCCCTTGGGACAGGCCTCCTTCAGCCGCTCGGCGAGGTCGGGCGCGTGATGGTCGAGGCAGGCATCGAAGCCGAGCTCCTTGACGACGAAGTCGCATTTCGCTGGCCCGCCGGCGATGCCGACCGCCCGCGCGCCCTTGATCCTCGCGATCTGGCCGACTCCGCTGCCCACGGGCCCGCTGGCAGCGGCCACCACCACCGTCTCCCCCGACTTGGGCTTGCCGATGGTCAAAAGCCCGGCAAAGGCCGTGAAGCCCGGCATGCCGAGGATGCCGAGCGCCGTCGTGACAGGGGCGGCGGCCGGATCGAGCTTGCGCAGATCCCGGCCATCGGAGACGGCATGGGTCTGCCAGCCGGAATAGGAAAGGACGACCTCTCCCCTGGCATAGTTCTTGTGCCGGGATTCCACGACCTCGGCCACGGTGCCGCCTTCCATGACATGACCGATCTCGACCGACTGCGCGTAGGATTTCGCGGCACTCATCCGTCCCCGCAGATAGGGATCGAGGGAGAGGTAGAGGATGCGCAGCAGGACCTCGCCCTCCTCGGGTGCCGGGATCGGCGCTTCCGCCATACGGAAATTCTCCGGCTTCGGCATACCCTCCGGCCGGCTGGCTAGGAGGAGCTGCTTGTTCGTCTCAGTGGCCATGGCTCGTTACTCCCTTGCGCCCGCGGGTCCGGCACCCCCATTTGTGGCAGAGTGGAGTTGCAAGGGGGCTCTGTCCAGAGCGCCCGTTCTCCAGCAGGAAGGCGCCGATGGGTCCAGGAGCCAAACGGCCGGCGGCGAAGTCTGACAAGCTCGTGGACGAGGCG
>DATBBO010000530.1:0-4326 GCA_036270995.1 Dongiaceae bacterium
TTCAGCGGGGCGTTCAGGAACACATTGGGCACGCCGCGATGACCGTAATCGGTGATGCCCATGATCGAATCGAGCCAGTCGGACTGCCCGAACACCGCCTTGCCGTAATAGGCGTCCTGGCTCTCGACATTGAGCTCGATATCGATGCCGATCGGCTTCACCGCGTTCTGGATGATCACGGCATAGTCCGGGATTTCGAGATAGTGCTCGGTCGTCAGCTTCAGCTTGAAGCCGTTCGGATGGCCCGCGGCCGTGAGCAGCTCCTTGGCCTGCCGCAGATCCTTCTTGCGCTGGGGGATCGCGGTATCGGTCGAGGGGAAGACCGGAGCGAAGGGCGAGTCGTTGCCGAGGTCGGAACGGCCGCGGAAGAGACCCTTCACCAGCTTCTCCCGGTCCAGGCACAGCGCGATCGCCCGACGCACCCTTGCATCGTCGAGCGGCGCCATGTCGCAGCGCATATGCACCTGCTGATGGGCGCTGGTTCGCTCGCTGATGATCCGGAACTTGGGATCGTTCAGGATGGCCTGGCCGCCCTGCACCGGGATCTGGCTGATGAGGTCCACCAGATTGCCCTGAAGGGCCAGCACGCCCGCCTGGAGGTTCTGATAGAAGATCCATTCGGTGCGGTCGGGCAGCGCCTTCGGCCCCCAGTAGTCGTCATTGCGCACGAAGGAGGCGCCGACCTTGGGCGTGTATTTCTCCAGCTTGAAGGGGCCGGTGCCGATGAAGTTCTTCTCGAAATCCCCCGCATAGTCCGCCGGAATGATGATGGCGTTGTAATTGTCGGCGGAGACGAGATAGGGGAAGTTGCCGTTGGGCGCGTCGAGATGGAAGGCGACGGTGTAGTCGTCGACCTTCTGGGTCGCACCCTGGGACAGCGTGCCCTTGAAGGCGGAGAGCGCGTTCGAGGAGTTCTTCGGATTCGCCAGCCGGTCGATGGAGGCTACCACGTCGTCGGCCGTCATCTCCTTGGCGTTGTGGAACTTCACGCCCTTGCGGATCTTGAAGGTCCAGACCGTGCCGTCCTGGTTCGGCTTCCAGCTTTCGGCCAGCACCGGCTTCAGCCGGAGATCGGGGCCGGAGACCGACAGGAACTCGCCGGTCTGGATCAGCATCATCAGCCCGCCATTGTCGTCGACGGTGACGGGATCGATGGCGCCCGCGGGAAGCGAGGTGGCGCAGCGGATGGTGCCGCCGGCGGCGGCCGCGCGAGCGGACGGCGCGCCGAGGCCCGCATAGCCGAGCGCGCCGGCAAGGGTGCTGAGAAGCGGCAGACCCAGCCCCAGCACCGAGCCGTGGCGCAGGAACTCGCGGCGGTCAATCCGCCCCGAGCTCAGTTCATCGACGAGGTCGTTCTCGATCTCGGTCAGCCGGCGGCGGATGCCGGTGACCACGCGGTCATTGCTCATAGGGTCGCTCCTCCTCTGTTTGTTACTTCTCATGCGTCCGGATCCAGTCGATGTAGTCGGCAAAGGCAGCGGCAAGCGGGCGGGGTTTCCAGCCCAAATCCGCTGCGGCGCGGGAGATGTCGTAGGCGCCCCAGCGGCCCGTCTTGCGCTTGGCCGAGATCTTGATGTCGGCCTCGGCCTCCGGAACGGTCTCGAGCCTCAGGCCCGGGGCGACCTTCGCGGCGGTGGCCACGAGGCCGCTCACATCCACCGCCTCGCCATAGGCGAGATTGTAGACGCAATGCTTCAGCCGCTCCTTCGGGGTTTGCAGCAGGCGGAGCACCGCATCGGCGACATCCGGCGCGTAGATGTAATCGCCCACCGCCTCCGGGGCGCTGGCACGTACGGGACGCCCCGCGGCGGCGGCATGGGCCACGTGATTGGCGGCGTTGCGGACATTGCGGAAGGGTGTCGCCCGATCCATGGGTCCGAAGACGCTGGCGAGCCTGACGGTATAGGCCGGCATGTCGTAGAGTTCGGCGAAGCGCTGAGTCAGGAGCTCGCCGCCATATTTCGTGACGTCGTAGAGGGCGATCGGCCCGATATGGCCGTCCTCCGGCAGCGGGAAGGGATCGCTCTCCTGGGCCGCCACGTGATCGGCATAGACGGAGCCGGTGCTGACATAGACGAAGCGGGCGAGGCTTGGCAGGCCGCGCGCCCAGTCCAGCGCCCGGGCCGTGCCGAGGATATTGGCCTCGATGACCTTCATCGGTTCCTCGCGCTCGGGATTGCGGGCGCGGCCTTCCTTGTCGATATAGCGCATGGGTGTCACGGCCGCGCCATGGACGACATAAGCCGCCTCCTTCGGCAGCATCGCCCAGGTCTCCGGCTTGCTCACATCGCCGGCGACGAACTCCAGCCGCCCGGCGAAAGGCGCGTAATGCCGCCTCGCCGCGGCATCGAGAGGCGTGGCATCGACGACGATGGCCTCTGCCTCCGGATCGCGCTCCAGCCAGAGGCGCGCGACATTGGCGATGACGAAGCCGCCGCCTCCGGTGATGACCGCTGTCCTCGATCCGCTCATGCCGCCATCCACCCGCCATCGACCATCAGATTGATCCCCGTCACGAAGCTCGCCATGTCGCTGGCCAGGAACAGCGCCGCCGAGGCGACGTCCTCGGGCTTGCCGAGGCGCGGCCAGGGTGTGCGGCTCTGGGCACGGGCGAGCCGTGCCGGATCGTCGTCGATACCCGGCTTGCCGGTGACGATCTTACCCGGCGCCACCGCGTTGCAGACGATCAGATCCTTGGCATGCTCGACCGCCACCTGCCGCGTCATATAGACCGCGGTCGATTTGCTGACGCCATAGGGCGCGTCGCCCGGCGAGGCAAGCATGCCATGCTGGGAGGAGATGTTGACGATCCGCCCGCGCACCTCGCTCTGCGGCTCCTGGGTCAGCATCTGCTGCACCGCGCGCTTGCAGCCGAAGAACAGGCTGTCGAGATTGACGCCCATCACCTTGGCCCATTGTGCCTCGGTGGTCTCGAGGAGGCTGGTGCCGGTATAGGTGGCGGCGTTGTTCACCATGACGTCGAGGCGGCCATGGCGCCGGACGCTCTCGCTGACCAGCCGGTCGATATCCGCCCAGCGCGACACATCGCACTCGATATGGAAGGCATCACCCCCGGCCCTGCGGATCAGCTCCAGGGTCGGCGTGCCGCCTTCCACCGGCTGCTCGCGGAGATCGGCGAGCGCCAGCCTTGCGCCTTCGGCGGCGAAGCGGAGCGCAATCGCCAGGCCGATGCCGGAGCTGGCGCCGGTGACGATGGCGTTGCGGCCCAGGAGCAGGCCCATCTCAGCCTCTCACCGGCGGATGGGTTGCGATCCAATGCCGCGCGATCTCCTCGCGCCGGCAGATCCAGACGCGATCGTGAGCCCGCACATGATCGATGAATCGCCGCAGCCCGCCGGTCCGCCCCGGTCGCCCGATCAGTCGGCAATGCAGGCTGACGGTCATCATCTTCGGCGCCTCGGTGCCCTCTCGGTAGAGGATGTCGAAAGCGTCGCGCAAGTAGTGGAAGAAGTCGTCGCCGATGGCGAGGTCCTGATTGCGCGCCATGCGGCTGTCATTGTGGTCGAAGGAATGGGGGATGATCAGGTGATCCTTGCCGCCGACCTTGGTCCAGAAGGGCAGGTCGTCGGCATAGGCATCGCCGTCATAGAGGAAGCCGCCTTCCTCGACCACCAGGCGCCGGGTGTTCAGGCTGGGTCTGCCGGTATACCAGCCCAGTGGGCGCTTGCCGGTGAGCCGGGCGATGACCTCGATGCAGCGCTGGATATGCTCCCGCTCCTGGGATTCTGGCACCGGGGCATAGTCGATCCAGCGCCAGCCATGGGCGACCACATCCGCGCCCATCTCCGCGATGGCCTCGGCGATCTGGGGGTTTCGCTCCAGCGCCAGGCCGACGACGTAGATCGTCGGGGTGACGCCGAGCTCCGCGAAGGCGCGGAACACGCGCCAGACCCCCGCCCGGGCGCCATAGTCGTACATGGATTCCATGTTGAGGTCGCGCGTGCCCAGAACGGCGGGCGCGGCACCCACCTCCGAAAGGATGGTCTCGGGACGGTCGTCGCCGTTGAGGAGGCTGTATTCCGCCCCCTCCTCGTAATTGACCACGAAATTGAGCGCGAGGCGCGCATCGCCCGGCCAGCGCGGGTGCGGCGGCCGCCGCCCATAGCCGATGAAATCGCGCTGCTGATCCTCAGCCAATCGCTCCCCCAGCAAAAGCCCCTCGAAGACCCTAACCGGAGGGCTGGAGGGCCACTATCGCATTTGGGACAAGGCTTGTCCCAGGCGCTAAATCCGTCGTGGTCTCAAGAGATCGAGCGGGCGGCCTGGGCGAGAGTGCGGCCGCTATCGGCGATGATCACACGTGTC
>DATBBO010000531.1:0-6752 GCA_036270995.1 Dongiaceae bacterium
AGCCCCGGCCGTGAGCCCGCAATCCCATCGCATGGCCGAAGGCGGGCGGCTCGATCGCAGCCGCCCCATCGGCTTCACCTTCGACGGCAAGCGCTACGAGGGCTATGCGGGCGACACCCTGGCCTCGGCGCTGCTCGCCAATGGCGTGCACCTGGTCGGGCGCAGCTTCAAATACCATCGTCCGCGCGGCATCATGACCGCGGGCTCCGAGGAGCCCAATGCCCTCATCCAGCTCCGCGAGGGCGACCGGACCGAGCCCAATATCCGGGCCACCCAGATCGAACTCTATGAGGACCTGACGGCGGAGAGCCAGAACCGCTGGCCGTCGCTCAGCTTCGACATCGGCGGGGTGAACAACCTGCTGTCGCGCTATTTCCCCGCCGGCTTCTACTACAAGACCTTCATGTGGCCGCCGAGCTTCTGGATGAAATACGAGCATTTCATCCGCCGGGCCGCCGGCCTCGGCAAGGCGCCGACGGCACCCGACCCCGACCGCTACAGCAAGACCTATGCCCATTGCGACGTGCTGGTGGTGGGCGCCGGCCCGGCGGGCCTGTCGGCGGCGCTGGCGGCCGGCAGCAGCGGCGCCCGCGTCATCCTTGCCGATGAGCAGGCGGAGCTCGGCGGATCGCTGCTCTCGGAGAGCGAGCCGGTGGAGGAGAGGCCTGCCGCCGAATGGCTGGCCGAGGCCGTGGCGGCGCTGGAGCGCATGCCGGAGGTGCGCCTGCTGCCGCGGACCACCGCCTTCGGCTACTACGATCACAACTACCTGACCTTGATGGAGCGCACCGCCGATCACCTCGCGACCCCCGCCTCTCATCAGCCGCGCCAGCGTCTGTGGCGGGTGCGGGCGAAGCAGGTCGTGCTGGCGACGGGCGCCATCGAGCGGCCGCTGGTCTTCGCCGACAACGACCGTCCCGGCATCATGATGGCCTCGGCCGCCGCGACCTATGCGCTGCGCTATGGCGTCCTGCCCGGCCGGCGTGCGGTGCTGCTGACCAACAATGATGGCGCATACCGCGCTGCCTTCGATCTTGCCGAGGCCGGGGCGACCGTGGCCGCCATCATCGATCTCCGGCCGGAAGCGGAGCCGGGGCTGATGGCGAAGGCCCGCGAGCGCGGCATCGAGCTGCTGATGGGCCATGCCATCATCGGGACCACCGGCCAGTTCCGCGTCGACGGGGTCACCGCCATGCCGCTCAGCGAGAGCGGCGTCGGCGGCACCGCGCGGGTGCTGACCTGCGACCTGGTGCTGAATTCCGGCGGCTGGACGCCCTCGGTGCATCTCTTCAGCCAGTCCCGCGGCAAGCTCGCCTGGGACGATGCCATCGGCGCCTTTCTGCCGGGCAGCTCGGTCCAGGCCGAGCGCTCGGCCGGTGCCTGCCGAGGCAGCTTCTCCCTCGCCCAATGCCTCGCCGAGGGCCGGGCCGCCGGCACGGCCGCGGCCGCGGATGCCGGCTTCCACAGCGGGCTTGCTCCCGCTGCACCCCCCGGTGCGCCGCCTTCCGCCGAGAGCGCGACGCCGGCACGCAAGATGTGGATCGTCCCCTCGACCCTGCCGGTCGGCCATAACGGCAAGCATTTCGTCGACTACCAGAACGACGTGACCGCCGCCGATGTGCGCCTCGCTCATCGCGAGGGTTACCGCTCCGTCGAGCATCTGAAGCGCTACACCACCATGGGCATGGGGACTGATCAGGGCAAGACGAGCAACATCAACGCGCTCGGAATCCTGGCCGATGCCCAGGGGCGCGCCGTGCCCGATGTGGGCCACACCACCTTCCGCCCACCCTATACGCCCGCGACCATCGCGAGCTTCGCCGGCGAGGATCACGGCGATCTCCTGGATCCCATCCGGCGCACGCCGATCCATGGCTGGCATGAAAGCGTCGGCGCGCCCTTCGAGAATGTCGGCCAGTGGCGCCGTGCCTGGTACTACGCGAAGCCCGGCGAGAGCCTGCATGACGCCGTCAATCGCGAGGCGAAGGCCGTGCGGAGCTGCGTCGGCATCGTCGATGCCTCGACCCTCGGCAAGATCGACATCCAGGGGCCGGACAGCGCCCGGCTCCTGAACATGGTCTACACCAACGCCTTCTCGAAGCTCGAGATCGGGCGCTGCCGCTACGGCTTGATGTGCGGGGAAGACGGCATGGTCTTCGACGACGGCGTGACGACGCGCCTCGGCGAGAACCACTATCTCATGAGCACCACCACCGGAAATGCCGCTCGCGTGCTGGGCTGGCTCGAGAGCTGGCTGCAATGCGAATGGCCGGACATGAAGGTCTATTGCACCTCGGTCACCGAGCAATGGGCGACCGTGGCGATCAACGGACCCATGGCGCGCCGCGTGCTCGCTGAGCTCACTACCGACATCCCCCTCGACAACGAGTCATTCCCCTTCATGTCCCTGCGCGAGGGCACCGTCGCCGGTATTCCGGCGCGGGTGTTCCGCATCAGCTTCACCGGCGAGCTCAGCTTCGAGGTCAATGTGCCGGCGAGCTATGGGCAAGCCCTGTGGCAAGCCTTGCTGGCGGTCGGCGAGAAGTACCGGATCACCCCCTATGGCACGGAGACCATGCATGTGCTGCGCGCCGAGCGCGGCTTCGTCATCGTCGGCCAGGAGACGGATGGGACGACCACGCCGCAGGACCTCGGCATGAGCTGGATCGTCAGCAAGCAGAAGGCCGATTTTTTCGGCAAGCGTTCCTATAGCCGCATCGACACGGCACGTCCCGACCGCAAGCATCTGGTCGGTCTCCTGAGCGAGAATCCCAGCGAGGTGATCCCCGAGGGCGGGCAGATCGTGGCCGACCTCAAGGACAGGCCGCCCATGGAGATGATCGGCCATGTGACCTCGAGCTATTTCAGCCCCAATGTCGGCCGCTCCATCGCGCTCGCCCTGGTGAAGAACGGCCGCAACCGGCTGGGCGACACGGTCTTCCTGCCGCTGGTCGACCGCACCATCAAGGCCAAGGTGACGGAGCCCAAATTCTTCGATCCCGAAGGGAAGCGCATCGATGGTTGAGCCTTATCTCCGGCGCAGCCCCCTCGCCCATAGAGGCCTTGCCGCTCGCATCTCCGAGCCGGGCGATGCGGGCGTGATCCTGAGCGAGAGCCCGCATCGCTGCCAGGTGAGCGTTCGCGGCAATGCGGCCGACACTGCCTTCGACGAGGCCGTGGCCCGCACGGTCGGCGCCGCTCTGCCATTGACCGCCAACCGCGTCTCGAGCGGCAATGGCTTCGCCGTGCTCTGGCTCGGCCCCGATGAATGGCTGATCACCGGCGCGCCCGGCCGGGAGAGGGATCTCGTACCGGCGCTCAGCCGGGCGCTGGCCGGCCAGCATGCCGCGGTGGTCGATCTCTCAGAGGCGCGCACGGTCATCACGGTCGCCGGCCCCCGCGGTCGCGACATGCTGCAGAAGGGCACGCCGCTCGACCTCCATCCCCGCGCCTTCGAGCCCGGCCATTGCGCCCAGACGGGCCTCAGCAAGGCGAACATCATCCTGCATCAGACCGATGCCGCGCCCCGCTACGACGTCTATGTGAACAACAGCTTCGCCGACTATCTCTGGAGCTGGATGGAGCGCGCGGCGGCGGAATATGGCTGCGTGGTGGGCCAGGGCTGATGGCGGCGGGCTGCCCCGGCCGATTTGCCGGGAGATTGCATCGGAAGCCTTGCGCTGCTTTTCTTCCCCTACGTTCGTAAAATGGGCATCCAGGGGAAGTGACGGGCCGGGGACCCTGGATTTGACGATCTGAGAGACGCCGCGTTCGGCGGCATTGTCCCGGTCCATGGGGGAAGCAGTCCATGGCCGTGAAAGAGCCCACCGCAGGCGACATCGCCGAGATCGCCGCGAGCTTCGGCATGAAGCTCAGCCGCAGCGATGCGGAGTCATTCCTCGGCCTGATGCAAGGGACCTCCTACCGGCGGCTCGACGGCATGGCCGAGCCCAAGCCGGTGGTGCGATATCCGCGCGAGGCCGGCCATGCCCCGACGCCGTCCGAGAATCCCCTCAATGCCTGGGCCTGGCGCACCGATGTCCGGGGCGCGAAAGAGGGGCCGCTCGCCGGACGCACCGTCGCCCTCAAGGACACCACCTGCCTCGCGGGCGTGCCGATGCACAACGGGACCTCGCTGCTCGCGGGCTTCGTGCCGGATTTCGATGCCACCGTCGCCGAGCGGATCCTGGCGGCGGGCGGGCGCATCACCGGCAAGGCCTCCTGCGAGAATCTCTGCTTCTCCGGCGGCAGCCACACGAATTTCCTGGGCCCGGTGCACAACCCCCACCGGCACGGCTATGCGACCGGCGGCTCCTCCAGCGGCAGCGCAGCGCTGGTCGCCTCAGGCGCCGTCGACATGGCGCTGGGCGGCGATCAGGGCGGCTCCATCCGCGTCCCCTCCTCCTGGTGCGGGGTCTATGGGCTGAAGCCGACCTATGGCCTGGTGCCCTGCACCGGCATGTTTCCGATCGAGCAGACCCTGGATCATGCGGGCCCGATCTGCGGCTCGACCCGCGATGTCGCCTTGCTCCTCAGCGTGATCGCCGGACGCGATCCCCGCGATCCCCGGCAGTTCGAATGCGAGACGCACGACTACCTCGCTGCCATCGGCAAGGGTGCGGAGGGGCTGAAGATCGCCCTGGTCAAGGAAGGCTTCGGCCGGCCCGAGAGCGAGGCGGCCGTCGATGCGAAGGTGCGGGCCGGGGCTGCGCGCTTCCGGGAGCTGGGCGCCGAGGTCGCGGAGGTCTCGATCCCGATGCATGAGGACGGCATCGCCATCTGGACCGCGATCGCCGCCGAGGGCGCGGCCGAGCTCATGATCAAGGGCAACGGCACCGGCACGAACTGGCAGGGCTACTATCCGACCGGGCTGCTCGAGGCCTTTGCCGAGGCCCGCCAGGCGCGCCCGATGGAGATCGCCGATACCGTGAAGCTGGTGCTTTTCGCCGGCGAGTACATGTACCGCACCCATCACAACCGCTACTACGCCAAGGCGCAGAATCTGCGGCCGGTGCTGCGCGCGGCCTATGACCGGGTGCTGGCGGAGCACGACTTGCTGCTGATTCCGACCACGCCCATGAAGGCGCAGCCCATCCCGCCGGCAGGTTGTTCCCGGGAGGAGAGCTTCGCCCGCGCGCTGGAGATGATCAACAATCTCTGCCAGAGCTGCGCCACCGGCCATCCGGCCCTCACCCTTCCCTGCGGCATGGTCGACGGCCTGCCCATTGGCCTGATGCTGATCGGCCGCAAGTTCGACGAGGCGACGGTGCTGCGGGCCTCCGACGCCTTCGAGACCTCGGGCGACTGGCGGGGAATGTAGCCGGCCACCGGAGCGCCCGCCCCTGCTTTCGCCTGCTTCTGCAGGGAATCTGCAGATAACTTCTGGTAACCAACCCCCTTACAGTCCTGGATATCCGGGCCCTTGAATCATAGATTTATTATACGCAAATACTGTATATCGTCAAGCGTTTTTACGCATCATGTCCGAGCGCCTCGTCGAGATCGCGGATCAGGTCGTCGACCAGCTCAAGCCCAACGGAGAGCCGCACGACATCCGGCCCGGCGCCGGCGGCCAGGCGCTGCTCGTCGGTCAATTGGCGGTGGGTGGTCGAGGCGGGGTGCAGGATCAGGCTCCGCGTATCGCCGACATTGGCGAGGTGGGAGAAGAGGCGGACGGATTCCACCAGCCGGGTGCCGGCCTCATAGCCGCCCTTGACCCCGAAGGTGAAGACGGCGCCGGCCCCCTTGGGCAGATACTTCTTCGCCAGCGCGTGATAGGGGCTGTCCTTGAGACCGGCATAGGAGACCCAAGCGACCTTGGGATGGCGGGTGAGGAATTCCGCCAGCCTCTGGGCATTCTCCACATGGCGCGCCATGCGCAGATGCAGGGTCTCGATCCCAGTGATGGTGAGGAAGGCATTCATGGGGGCGAGCGTCGGGCCGAAATCGCGCAGCGCCACGGCTCGGGCCTTGGTGGTGAACGCGAAATCGCCGAAGTTCTCGTAGAACTTCAGCCCGTGATAGGCGGGCTCCGGCGCGGAGAGCGAGGGGAATTTGCCGCCCTGGTCCCAGTCGAACCTCCCGGATTCGACGACGACCCCGCCGAGGGCGGCGCCATGACCGCCGAGGAATTTGGTCGTCGAATGACAGACGATATCCGCACCCCAGGCGATGGGCTGGCAGAGATAGGGTGTCGCAAGGGTGTTGTCGACGATGAGCGGGATGCCGACCTCGTGGGCGATGGCCGCCACCGCCTCCAGATCGACGACGATGCCGCCGGGATTTGCGAGGTTCTCGAGGAAGATCGCCTTGCAGCGCGACGTCAGCGCCCGGCGGAAGTTCTCCGGATCCGTCGGATCGACGAAATGGCAGCGCCAGCCCAGCTTCTTAAAGGAGAGGCCGAACTGGGTCAGCGATCCGCCATAGAGATTGCGGGAGGCGACGAACTCGTCCCCCGGCTCCATCAGGGTGAAGAAGACGAGGAACTGCGCGGCATGGCCCGAGGCGGCGGCGACCGCGGCGCGCCCGCCTTCCAGGCTCGCGACCCGCTCCTCCAGCACCGACACGGTGGGGTTGGTCAGCCGCGAATAGATGTAGCCGAAATTGTGCAGGTTGAAGAGCGAGGCCGCGTGATCGACATCCTCGAAGACATAGGAGGTCGTCTGATAGATCGGCGTCGAGCGGGCGCCGGTGGTGGGATCGGGCGCCGCACCCGCATGGATGGCGCGGGTCTCGAAGCCGTAGGTGAGATT